>CAZHUR010000336.1:0-3679 GCA_964535395.1 uncultured Acidimicrobiales bacterium | reverse complement strand
TAGCGGCCTCGATCCTTCGCTTTGTTCCCGCTCTTGTCGCCTGCGGCGAGGCGCCAGCTCGGGGCGCGGGATCTCGGCCACTAGAGACCTCGTGTCGCACTAGCTCGCGACGGGGGTTCGGGTTTCGCCTATGACGAGAACGAGCCACAAAATTGCGAAGGTCCCGAAGGCCGAAAGGCTGATCGCCGCCCAACCGAGCGAACTCGCAGCCGCCACAACACCGACCACGATCGGGCCGAGGATTCGCCCGATCGACTGAACCGCGGCAAGCCCTGCCAGAAACTCCGCAGTCGCATCGCTGGGCGCAAGGTCGCTGCCGAGGGTGAGGATCGCACCTGAGCTCATGCCATTGCCGACACCCATAAGCACGCCCGCGAGGATCACCCCGACCACCGAGCTTGCGAACCACGCAAAGCCCAGCGCGATGAGGCCGAGTGCGATCAGCCCGAAGGCCGGGACCATTCCCCACAATCGGCCGAATCGATCCATGAGTTGTCCCGACACAGGAAAGAGCAGCAGGTCTGCGGCCGCCCCGATTGCCACTACCGCTCCAACCGCGGTGGCTGAGAGCTCAAGGTCTTCGCCTATCAACGGCAACACCGTCTGGCGCCCCTCTCGAACCAAAAGAACAAGAATTGGAAGCATCACCGTCTTAGCGAGAAGCTTGCGGTGCGGCAGCAAGGTCTGCACGATGTTGCGTCGTTCGCCAAGACGAGGAGTGTTCGATAGCACCTCGTCGTCGGTTGATTGACGCAGGATTGATAGCAGTCCAACGGTCGTCAAGACGCCGGCGACCAAGAACGTCGACGTGAAGCCGACGAGGTCGACGAGAATGCCCCCGATCAATGGCCCGAGAAAGAAACCGACCCTGACCGAACCACCCATCATCGCCATCGCCCGGCCGCGGATCCCGGACTCGACGCGCTTGGTGATAGCGGTTTGGCAGGCCAGGCGCAGTCCGGCAGTGCCCACGCCGAACGTCATCTGCAACACGATCAACGCAATCGCTGCCTCGGCTAGACCCATCACAGCCACCGCTAGCCCGATTGCAAACAGCGATCCGAGAGCGACCGGTTTTTCGCCGATTCGGCTGATCAGCGAACCCGCAGGCAGCCCACCCAAGGTTGCTCCAAGGCCAGCAGCTCCGAGTACCAGACCAATGACCCGGACCGAGAGCCCGACTTCGGCAAGGTACAACGGCAGCACCGGGATCAGCATGCCCCAGGCGATCGTTCCCGCGATAAACGGAATGTATACCGGTAGGACGAGGCTCAAGAGAGCCCCGCCTGGACGGCTCAGGAGGGGCTTCTATCGCTCACCATGTCGAGGGCGACGTCCACGATCATGTCTTCCTGGCCACCGACCATTCGGCGAGCTCCAAGTTCCATGAGAATGTCTCGGGTATCGAGGTCGTACATATCGGCTGCTTTTTCGGCGTGGCGTAGGAAGCTTGAGTACACCCCGGCATAGCCAAGGCTCAGCGTTTCCTTGTCGACTCGAACCGGCCGATCCTGCAGCGGACGCACCAGTTCTTCGGCGGCGTCCATCAACATGTTCACGTCGGAACCATGCTTCCAGCCCATCAGGTTGGCACACGCGATAAATGGCTCGAGTGGGGCATTGCCAGCTCCGGCGCCCATCCCAGCCAACGAAGCATCAACGCGGTAACAGCCCTCTTCGACCGCTGCGATCGAATTGGCTACACCCAACGTCAGATTGTGGTGAGCGTGAATTCCGAGCTGCGTTTCTGGTTGAAGGACCTCTCGATACGCGCGCATTCGGTCTCGAACATCGCTCATGAGCAGGCGCCCGCCCGAGTCGGTCACATAGACGCAGTGGGCTCCGGCCTTTTCCATGATGAGCGCCTGTTCAGCGAGACCCTCGGGAGTATTCATGTGGCTCATCATGAGAAAGCCCGACACGTCCATGTCGAGTTCGCGCGCCTTGTTGATGTGTTGGATCGAGATATCGGCTTCGGTGCAATGGGTTGCCACACGGACCGATCGCACGCCGATCGCGTGGGCCCGCTCCAAGTCTTCGATCGTGCCAATTCCTGGCAACAACAGTGTGGTCAGAACGCAATTGGTCAGTACCTCGGCGACTTCTTCAAGCCACTCCCAGTCGGTGTGGGCTCCAAAGCCATAGTTGAAGCTCGACCCGGCCAAACCGTCGCCGTGTGCGACCTCGATCGCGTCGACGCCCGCCGCATCGATCGCTTTTGCGATGTCTCGAACATGATCCAAGCCGTATTGATGTCGGATGGCGTGCATGCCGTCTCGCAGCGTTACATCCTGGACATAAATTTCAACGTCATTACTCATGCTGAGACTCTCATTTCTGCCAGACGTTCGGCGGTCTTGATCGCGGCACTCGTCATGATGTCGAGGTTCCCGGCGTATTCGGGCAGGTAGTGCGCAGCGCCAGCGACCTCGAGGAACACCGAGATCTTCCATCCGCTGAACTTGCGGTCGAGATCTGGGATCCGAACCTCTTGGCCGTCGTCGAGCCGCTCGAACTGGACCTTCTGCTTGAGTACGTATCCGGGCACGTACTCGTTCACCGTGGCAACCATCTCTTCGATCGACTGCTCGATCTCGTCAGGGTTGCCGGCTTCGACGAGGGCAAAGACGGTGTTGCGCATGATCATTGGAGGCTCTGCCGGGTTCAGCACGATGATCGCCTTACCCATTTGAGCGCCGCCCACATCTTCGATTGCTTTGGAGGTTGTCTCGGTGAACTCATCGATGTTCGCGCGAGTACCCGGACCGGCTGACTTCGATGAGATCGACGAAACGATCTCGCCGTAGACCACCGGTGCCACCTTGTGGATAGCCGAGATGATCGGCACGGTCGCCTGCCCGCCACACGTCACCATGTTGAGGTTTGGTGCCCCGAGGTGTTCTTCGAGGTTCACCGGAGGCACGACGTATGGCCCAACCGCTGCCGGAGTCAGATCGAGGATCTGTTTGCCGTGCTCGCGCAGGATCTTGTCGTGGTGAGCGTGAGCGCCCGCCGACGTGGCGTCAAAGACCAGTTCGATGTCAGCAAACTCGTTCATCGCAACCAAGCCGTCGATGCCATCTGAGGTTGTGGCAACGCCCATTCGTTCCGCACGGGCCAAGCCATCGGACTCTGGGTCGATACCGACCATTGCAGTGATCTCGATCAACTCCGAGGTGCGCTTTGCTTTGATCAGCAGATCGGTCCCGATGTTGCCCGAGCCAATCACTGCACACTTCATCTTGGATCCGCTCATGAGAGCCCTTCCGTTTCCCGTGGGAGGATTGATACTCGTCCAGCATCGCCATCGAGCATGCCCAGGACGGGTCCCTCTTTGACGATTTCGGCGATTGGACAGTTGATGACCGCCGGGACGGTTAGCGACCGTGCAACCTCAAAGAGGTGAGCGGTCGGTGCTCCGCCGATCGTGATGACTCCAGCAGCGTCCCACAGGAGAGGGGAGTAGTTCTGGAGCGGATACTGGGTGACGAGAATGTCGCGGGGACGTACGTGGCTGGTGTCTTTCGAGTTTCCAACCCAGATCATCCGACCGGCGCCAACGCCGCCGACACTCGGCTCACCTTCGTGTACCTCGCCCTGGAGCGCAACGACGCCAGCGAGTACTGGTTCCCAACGATCGAGGCCTCGACGACCAACGCGGGTTTCTGTGGTGATCAGA
>CAZHUR010000335.1:0-3685 GCA_964535395.1 uncultured Acidimicrobiales bacterium | reverse complement strand
GCCTCCAACCGAGGACTACCACTCGCACAACACCGAGCTGCTCGACGTAGAGGGTGTAAAAGAACTGCTGCTCGCTCTTCCCGAGATTCAGGCAGACCTCGAGCGGTGGAACAACCTGTAATGACCGTCGTAGGAATTACCGGTTCTGCCGGTTTCTTTGGCTGGCACTTGCGGTCCCGGTTGCAAACATTTGGATGGGAGTATCGCCTCGCCGATCGCGCCACCTTCAGCGATCCTGCTGCGCTCGATGCGTTCGTGTCTGAATCCGATGTGGTGGTGCACCTAGCCGGTGTAAACCGAGCCAACTCCGACGAAGAGATTTCGTCAGGCAACATCGGTCTCGCTCAGGCGCTTGCCGACGCGCAGACACGCACTGGCTCCTCTTTTGGCATCATCTACGCAAACACGATCAAGGTCGACGAGCCGGGAATCTACGGAGAAGCGAAAGCCAAGGCAGGCGAGATTCTGTCGAGCACAGCCGCTGCTACCGGCAGCTTCTTTGTCGACATCTTGTTCCCTCACTTGTTTGGCGAGTTCGGCGTGCCCTTCTACAACAGTGGCGTCACGACGTTCGCCCATCAGCTGGCCAAGGGCGAGCCCTCACAGGTGAACGAAGGTCGACTCGAATTGCTGCACGTCCAAGACGCAAGCCAACTCGTCATGGATGTCATCGAGAAGGGTGAAACCAATCAGCTCCGCCCGCCCGGCCGCAAGATCAGTGTGCCAGACACATACGAGTTGATGACTCGGCTCGCGGATTACGCCAAGACGGGCACCATTCCTCACATCCTTGAAGATGAGTTCGAGCTTCGGTTGTTTAACACGATTCGCTCGCAGATGTGGCCCGACGCCTACCCATTCAAGATCACGCGGCACGCCGATCATCGAGGAGCCTTCTTCGAAGTAGTGAGGGCGTGGGGGCAAGGACAAACATCAATCTCAACCACGGTGCCCGGAGTTATCCGCGGCGAGCACTACCACCTCGACAAGGTAGAGCGGTTTGCTGTCATCAGTGGCGAAGCGAACATTCGCGTGCGACGACTCTTCACCGACGACGTCGTCGAGTTCAACGTGCGAGGCGATGAACCATGCTTCATCGACATGCCTCCGCTCTGCACCCACGACATAACTAACACCGGTGAGTCAGAGCTGGTTACGTTGTTCTGGAGCCACGATCACTTCGATCCAACAAACGGCGACACATACCCATTGCAGGTAGTAGGCGAGGAGCTTCCAGCATGAAGGTAATGACCATCCTTGGCACACGCCCTGAAATCATCCGACTGAGTCGCGTCATCGCGCGGCTTGAGCAAACCTCGGTCGTGGACCACGTTCTGGTCCATACCGGCCAGAACTACGACTACGAACTCAACCAGGTCTTCTTCGACGACCTAGGACTTCGCAAGCCTGATCACTTCCTTGAATGCGATACCTCATCAATTGGACGGGTATACGGCGACATCCTCATTAAGTCTGAGGAAGTTCTCAAAGCCGAGCAGCCAGACGCTGTACTCATCCTTGGGGACACCAACTCGGCAATCGCAGCCATCATCGCTCGACGACTGCACATCCCGGTCTTCCACATGGAAGCTGGCAACCGCAGCTTCGACTGGCGAGTGCCTGAGGAGACAAACCGTCGGATCGTTGACCACATCTCAGATGTGAACCTGGTTTACACCGAACACGCTCGAGAGAACCTCATGCGTGAAGGCCTTCACCCACAACGCGTCTACCTCACGGGTAGCCCAATGTTCGAGGTGCTCGAGCATTATCGCCCGCAAATCGAAGCCTCCAATGTCCTCGAACGAGAAGGCCTGGAAGCTGGCAAGTTCGTCATCGTGAGCCTTCATAGAGAAGAGAATGTTGACGACGAAGAACGCCTCGGTCAACTACTGGATGGACTCGGACGACTCTCTCAAGAACGAGACCTCGAAGTGCTCGTATCGACTCATCCGCGCACGCGCAAGCGTCTCGAAGAATTCGGCCTAATCGAGGGCGCCGGTGAGCGAGTTCGATTTTCGAAGCCCTTCGGCTTCCACGACTACAACAAACTGCAGATGTCCGCCGCGGTTGCAATTAGCGACTCGGGCACTATCTCAGAAGAATCCTCAATACTCGGCTTCCCAGCAGTCACGCCACGCGATTGGATCGAACGCCCTGAGGCGCTCGACACTGGCTCGATCATCATGACTGGGCTTGAGCCGGAGGTTGTGCTTCGTGGCGTTGCGTACGCGATCGATTTCGGTGCTCCTGAGGGCATTCCCGCTGAGTATCAGGTGGCGAACTGTTCGGACCGTGTTGTCAGAACTCTCATCGGCCGAAGTCGATCGATGCATCATCTCGTTCGAATATGAATGGAAAAACTGTGACCAATTCAGTTCCATGGAAATACCGATGGAGCCATCAAGGTGGCGTACATCGAGCGGTCGTAAAGGCAGGCAACCGAGTGCTGTCCACCGTGCCGATGCATGTCAAGTATTCGGCAACGACGAAGTTGAAGGGGCGTGCGCTCCCATATCGCCTGATTGCGGGAGATGTCGCCGTGCAGGTGGGCGCGCCTTATGACACTTTGTACGCGGGGCGTTCGCGGGCTGCCCACCTTGGTATGGCGGCGGGCGCCGATGGCGGGCTTATCGTTGTCGAGCCGTTCGCGAAGAGCTGTGAGATATTTGAGGATTTCGCCAGGAAGCACCTCCCATGCGAGACGGTCGTTATAAATGCTGGGGCGTGGTCAGAATCTGGAGAGATACAGCTCGAGGTCGACGAATCGCACCCAGCTACCAACTTCTCATCAGGCACTGTGGACTACTCAGATGAAAGGATGTCGAGCTACAGATCGGTCTCTGTCCGCTCGGACACACTTGATGCTCTAGTAAGCGAAGCCGGGCTCGGCGCCCCGGAGCTTGTAAGCATCACGACCAACTGGGCGGAACTCGAAATTCTTTCCGGTACGAGTGAGCTTAGGGAATCAGGGCTGAGGTACATCTCGCTAGCTCTAGGCGAGGCGAACCGGGACTATCAAACGGAAATGCGATCGCTTGGATACTCGCTCGTAGGTCATGAAGATAGAGGCGCAACATATGAGCGGCAGACGAGTTAGCGATGACCCGGACCGACGCTGCAATGTTCACCATTCATCCAATAGACGACGTCCGCGTGCGTTTCAGGGAGCTCGAAGCGCTTCGAACCAAGTTCGATGTGCAGCTATTCGGCGCGTCGCCCAGGTTGTCTGGTGCCGAGAACGAGCCCGTTGATTTCGTAGAGGATGTAGGCAGTCCCATGGAGGGGCTTGTTGACCGGATAAAGCATCATCGCCGGTTGCTTTCCAAGCTTCTGGGGTCCCGACCCGCTGTCGTTCATTTGCATGAACCCGAAATGCTGTGGTTCGCTGCTGTCGCAAAAGCGATCGGCTCAGCTGTCGTATACGACGCTCACGAGTATCACGAGTTGCTCTACAGCCGTCGTGTCCCGCGACGGTTGAAGCGAGTCTTCGAACGAGCCTTTGTCGCAACCGAACTTGTCCTTGTCGGTCTTTTTGTCGATCGCGTTGTCACCGTCACGCCACAACTAATTAGACGCTTTGATGCTGTAAAGCCGACGATCGGCGTTGAAAATTTTGCTGAACTCCGGACAGCGCAACAAGCTGAACAGTCTCAACAGGAGGGGCTTGAGACCAGGAGCGGAG
>CAZHUR010000334.1:0-3685 GCA_964535395.1 uncultured Acidimicrobiales bacterium | reverse complement strand
GCGTTGGTGATGCCAGCGTTGGCGAGACCGTCGGATGCGACGATCACTCGGTTGACCCCGTCCTCACGGAATGCGTCACGAGCGAGGTCATAGCCTGCGTCGAGGCCGGCCTGGAGGTTGGTCGAGCCGCCGGTCTGGAGTCGGTCGATTGCGTCGAGGATCTCGTCTCGGTCACGAATTGGGGTCGGATCGAGGACGATGTCGGAATCGCCCGAGTAGGTCACGATCGCAACGGTGTCGTCACGGTCGAGTTCGTCTACGAGCAGGCTGAGCGATTCCTTCACCAGGCCCAGGCGATTGTCGGCGGCCATCGACCCGGAGGTGTCGATGACGAAGGTGAGCGCAACAGGCTGGCGCTCGTCGTTCTCAACGACTGCGGCCTGGACGCCAACACGTACGAGCCAGCGGTCATCGTCGAATGGAGATGGGCCGCCATCGACCTCGAGGTCGAGACCGCTCCGTGGTGCGTCGTAGCCATAGTCAAAGAAGTTGACGTACTCCTCGACACGGACAGACTCACGTGGAGGGAGCTGGCCCCCGTTGATGAAGTTGCGGCCGATCGTGTAGCTGGCTGTGTCGACGTCGAGCGAGAAGGTCGAGAACGGGTCGGCGCTCGTGTCGATGAAGGTACGAATGCCGTAGTCGGTGAAACGTGGGTCGGCGTTTCCGGGGTCGATGATCGGTTCTTCTTCGTCGATGATCTCTGGTTCGACGGTACCGAACAGTCCGTCACCATCGTCCTCTGAAGCTTCCTCTTCGGCGTCGGCGGCTGCACGCTGGGCGTCGAAGTCATCGACGAGTGCTTCCTCGGCATCGCCCTCTGACGTTGTGCCGGTGAGAGAGTCAGCAGCTTCCTCTTCGTCCTCCATGGCTTCCTCTTCATCTCCGAAGTCGTCGGTTTCGACAAACTCCTCTGAGGAATCGTCGCCCTCTGCTGCCTCGTCTACCTCTTCGACTACGTCAGCTGCCTCCGAAGCAGCGTCGGTTGCAGAGGAACCGCATGCGGTTGCGATCAAGACGATCGCCAACAGCACAGCCAGGAGCTGCTTGGAGACGATCGGACGGTCGGTTTTCGTGTTTTCTGTGTGATCAGGTGTGGTAGCCATGATCCTTCTACGATCGGCACACTCGGCCGGTTCCCAAAGTTCCAGGTTTTCTTTTTCGACCACCTACGGCTGGTACAGCCTGCCGGGTTCGGCGATTTCGACGCTTCCATCGAACGTTGATTCCAGCGACGCTGCACGATCGGTGGCGTCGTGGTTTGGCGGCACGTGGGTCAATACCAACTTGGGGATGGCAGCCGCTGTTGCCCGAACGCCTGCCTGGCGGCCCGAGACGTGAGGGATCTCTTCGTCTTCGAGGCCATTTGGGAGCGTTGTTTCATAGATCATCAAGTCGATGGGTGAACCAAACGCTTCGGGAGACCAATCGGGTCCCGTGTCGGCGGAGTACGCGATAGCAACGCCGCCAGATTCGACCCGCATCGCCAACGTTTCGACCGGATGGTCGGTTTCGGAGAATGTGATGGTGATGTCGCCGATCAAAAGCGTGGAGTCGGCGTTGATCGTGGTCCAGTTGAACGTCCCTGAAGTCGCTTCAGGAACAACGGCATCGAGAGCGGTCTTCGTGCCCGAAGTGCCATAGACGGAAAGGCCGGGTTGTTCGATGCCGTATCGATAGGCGTGATACAGGGTGGGCATCTCGGTCCAGTGATCGGGATGCTCGTGACTCAATACGATCGCGTCGATCGCTCCCAACTCGATGTGTCGCTGTAGTTCGATACTCGAACCCGGACCCGCATCGAGCAGCACGGTCGTCGTATTGGTTTGGACGAGGTACGACGAACAGGCCGAGTCGGTCGAGCTGTATGTCCCCGAGCACCCAATGACCCGAACTCGAAGTCCGTTTGGGTTCTCGTCCGGTGTCATATTCCTAGGTTAGCGAGCCTCTTACGAGTCCGGCGAGGTCCATTCGCCCACGTGTGCAACTTCTGGGCCCAAGAGCATCGACCCAATTCTCTCGAATTCGGCAACGTCGCCAGACGAGAGAAAGAGCGGTTGCACTGGCGGACCGTCGCGCAACATGGCGTCTTTCAGCATCATTCGAAGGACACCAAATGCCGTTTCATCAGCTGATGACACAAGGACGACATCTCGGCCGACCACATCACCGATCGTTCGGGCAAGGAAGGGATAGTGGGTACATCCAAGCAAGAGTGCATCGACCTTCGCGTCGACGATTGGACTGAGCAGGCGCTGAGCCAACACGCGAACCTGATCGCTTGCCAGTTCGCCTCGTTCGACAAACTCGACAAACCCGGGGCAAGCTGCACACACGAGGCGCACATCGTCGTCCGCCCCGGCAACTGCGGTTTGGTAGGCACCGCTCGCAATGGTGCCAACGGTTCCGATCACCCCGACATTCTTTGACTGGCTCACACTAAGCAACGAGGTCACCCCGTGATCGATCACGCCGATGATCGGCCGATCGAAGCGCTCTTGTAGTTCGTCGAGCGCAGCCGCCGACGCTGTGTTGCACGCAACGACGACCATCTTTACGTCGTGTTCGTCGATGAGCCACTGGGTGATTTCGTGGGCGTAGGCCCGCACATCGTCGAGTGGCTTGGAGCCATAGGGATACCGACCGGTGTCTCCTACGTAGACCAACGCCTCGTTCGGCAGAAGATCGATGAGCGCGCGTGCGACGGTGAGACCGCCAAACCCGCTATCAAAAATGCCAATCGGTCGTGAATCCATCCCTTCACGTTACGCGTTTAGTTCACCACGTCGGAGAATCCTCCGAAGTTTGCGTGCGACTTGCGGGCTACCATGCCTGTCGTGGCCAACAAGAATTCAAACAAGCGGGCAAAGCACGGGAAGCAAAAGCCCGGCATCACCGGGCTCGACAAGAAGATCGTGGCTACCAATCGTCGCGCCCGCCGAGACTTCCAGATCACCGACACATACGAGTGTGGAATGGTGCTCCGTGGCTCGGAAGTAAAGTCGCTGCGCGAGTCGCAGGTGCAGATGACCGAAGCGTACGGACGCATCGACGACGGCGAACTTTGGCTGCTCGGCCTCAATATCTCGCCCTATGCCTCGACCGGATCGGCGTCGTTCGGACACATCCCCGACCGGCACCGCAAACTCTTGTTGCATCGCACCGAAATCGATCGTATCGAGGCGAAGATCCAACGCGAACGCTTGGCACTCGTTGCCTTGTCCATCTATTTTATTGGCGGGCGGGCCAAGATCGAGATCGGTATTGGACGAGGCATGAAAGAGTTTGATCGCCGCCAAGACATCGCTCGACGAGACGCAGACCGAGAAGCGGAACGAGCAATGTCTCGCTCGCGAAACAAGAAATACTAGTTCACAGCAAAAGAGAGTCATCAATGATTAGCAACTCCAGCCAATGGCAAACCCTGAAAGCTCACGCGGAAGACCGAGCGGGACGAACGCTCCGAGACCGCTTCGACAGCGATGGCGAACGTGCCCAAAACATGAGCTTCGAAGTAGACGGCCTCCACGTGGACATGTCGAAGAACCTCGTCGATGCCGACACGATCGCGGCGTTGGTGGCCCTGGCCGAGGAGGCTGGTCTTCCAGAACAGATCCAGAAGATGTACAGCGGCGTTCACATCAATTCGACCGAAGACCGCGCCGTGCTGCACACGGCACTTCGT
>CAZHUR010000333.1:0-3693 GCA_964535395.1 uncultured Acidimicrobiales bacterium | reverse complement strand
GTCGCCGCCCTTCAGCCGCACCACGCAGGCGTGTTTGCGAGCCTGCTCGATGAGAATGCGATTGATGTCCTCTTGGGTGACGCTCTTCCCGTTTGGATCTTTGCCAACATCGATGAGTTCTGCCCAAGGAGCGATCATGTCGAAGATGTCGTCTCCGACCAGCCGGTCGTATACGACCGCATCGGCTTGAGCGAGTAAGCGAGCTGCCCGCAAGGTCAACAGATCAGCGTCTCCGGGGCCCGCCCCAACCAGATGCACGGTCATGAAGCCACCCCCTGGCTTGGCACGGGTAGTCCAAGGAACGAACGGAGCCGATCGGCGGCAACGTCCAGTTCGCCGGCTGCGACCAGGTCGATCAAACCACTGTCGAGAGCTTCCTGCCACCCGGTGACCTCGCTCGTTCCGAGGTAGAGGGCAGCTTCATCGCGGATGTTTGAAAGGAGGTCGAGTAGTTGCGCCCACGATTGGTCGAACTCGTTCTCGAACCGGCGTCGCAGATACATAGCCAACGCTGGCGATCGGCCCTCGGTCGAAATTGCGATCTGAAGATCACCCGAGCGAACCACCGACGCGAGGGTGAACTCACAATTCTCGGGGTCGTCGGCCGAGTTGACCCAAACTCCAGCCGCAACGCCATCGTCATGTACTTGGCGGTTGACCTCTGCGTCATCGGTGCACGTGATGACCAGGGAGTATCCGGCCACGTCGTCACGCTGATAGCGACGCTGTTCGATCCACAGTGTTCCCGGCAGCGGGCTCGCGGCCAGTCGCTCGAGTTGATCATTGACCTCCGGGCCAATCGCGGTGACGTCGGCCCCGGCTTCGAGGAGTTGCTCGACCTTTCGCACCGCGACCGCTCCTGCGCCCACACACAAAACAGGCTTGCCGTGAAGTCGAAGATTCACCGGATAGGGCCTTGCTGAGCGAAAGATGCTGTCGGACATGGAGCGAACGTAGTCACGACTACGCACGTTCACTGCGCTCATCGGCTCAACCCGAGCACCTTTTTGGTACGGACTTACGGGTGGCCGGATGGACCGACTCACGGTCGATAAATCGAACGAAAAATCGTCCGTAAACGGGGTCCGCCACACATCACTCCATACGTTTCGATGAGTGCAGACACTCACACCACTCCTCCAACCAATCGAGGAGCAACTGTCGTCGTATCGGTGCAAGGACGAGCGCGTAGTCGTCAGCTCGTCCTTCCAGACGCACAGCCTTCCTCTGCTGCATCTCCTGTCCGAGATTGCGCCAGACACCCCGGTGGCGTTTCTCGACACCGGCTTTCACTTCCCCGAGACGATTACGTTTCGTGACGAAGTCATTGGACGACTCGGTCTCGACCTGATCGTCGTCAACGGCCTGGCAACTCGTAAGGATCAGCCGAATAGTGCGGGTCTCTATGCGGTGAGCGAGACGGCGTGCTGCAATCTGAACAAGGTCGAACCAATGCACACCTTGCTCGCCGACTTCGACGTATGGGTCAGCGGAGTGCGCCGGAGCCAAACCTCGACTCGGGACAGCTTTGATGTTGTGATGCCCGGGCCGGTGAACACCGAGCGCTACCACCCACTACTGACATGGACCGATGGCGACATCGAAAAGTATCGAGCTGAACATGAGCTGCCCGCCCATCCCCTCGACGCCCGTGGCTTCTCTTCGATTGGGTGCGCACCGTGCACAAGACCGTCGGAAGGGAACGACCGATCCGGCCGCTGGAGCGGAACGGAAAAGACCGAATGCGGTCTTCACCGCAAAGATGCAGCTCAGATTGGTTGAGAGCTTCAGGACTCCGAAGCCTTATTACCCCATCGGTCGATGAAGGTGATCTCGGCAGCTGGTTTGCGTGGCGTGACCGAGAAGCTATCTCCGGTGTAATAGCCAACCGGAAGCAGGGCTACCTGGGTGACCGTGTCGGGTATGCCGAGTAGTTCGCCAACTTCAGCTTCCGAACCTAAGTGCAGCGTTGTCCAGCACGAGCCAAGGCCACGGGATCGAAGCGCGAGCTGCAAGCTCCAAACTCCCGGTAGTACCGACCCGTACCAGCCGGACTGATCTCCGGAGGGCGCGTTCTCGACGCGGTCGAGGCGAAGCGGGATCACCATCGCCGGCACCTCGTGCATGTGGTCGGATAGATACTGCGCCGAGCTCATCACCCGTTCGGTGCGATCGTCTCCGCCGATTTCTCGTCCAGCAGCAAAGTACGGCTCGGCGTTTTTTCGGTAGTGCTCGGCAATAGCGGCCTTGGTGGCCGCGTCCTCAACGATGATCCACTTGTTGCGTTCGGCGTTGGACCCCATTGGAGCGCGACTCGCAATATCAATGCACTCCAGGATCGTCTCTCGGGGAACCGAACGCGATAGATCCATCCGCTTTCGTATCTGCTTTGTGGTCAAAAGCAGGTGATCGGTCTGTTCGATGTCGAAGTCCATGCCCGACCTTAACCCTGTGTTCATCTTCAGGTCGCCATGGCGTAATCGTCGATGTCGTTGCCGTCACATGTGACCGCTGTTGCCCCCTTTTCGCTCAAGAACGGTACCCGAAATACCTACAATCTAGGTAACGACGAAGCCAGTCCGCGACCCTCCTTGACTGGCATCGAAAGGTAGATATGTACACAAGAATTATTGCTGGATACGACGGTTCTGAACGAGCCCTCCGTGCTGTTGAAGAGGCTGCTGACCTCGCAACCGCTTTGGGTGCAACCCTTCATCTCGTCTCCGCAGTCGACAAGAAGAACGAGATCCGCGAGTTCGGTGAGTCTTCCGACAAGCTCTTCTTGAGCGAAGTCCAGATCGCCGAGGAGAACTTGACGATCCTCGCAACCAAGTTCTCTCACCTCAACGTGACCTTCAAGGCAGTTCCAGGCACCGCAGCCAAGGTCCTCGTCGACGAAGCAACCAATGGTGACTCCGACGTGATCCTCGTTGGCAACCGTCACGTACAGGGCATCAGCCGTGTACTCGGCTCGGTAGCCGAAGACGTTGCACACAAGGCACCGTGCGCAGTACTCATTGCAAAGACCGCCTAGCTAATCCCCCAAAGACATAGAGCGTTTCCCCTGCGCAAAGCAGCGGGGTGACGCTCGTTTCCAAAGCCCCCTCAGGGCTGTCGGAATACGACCTCGCGGACGACGTCTGCGGGGTCTTTGTCGTTTCTGCGCCCGAGGTAGACGGGATGACGGAGGCGGCCCTCATCGGTCCAGTCGCCGAACGCGACCTCGACAACGTGAACGGGCTGACACCAGTGAACGACGCGACCGAGGTAACTCGCTGGCTCAGAAAAGGGCGACTCGTCGACCGCATCTTCGATCAGTTGGGTCTGCCACCACGAACGGGATTTGTCCGAGAGCCCAGACCCGGCGGTTCCGGTCGGAATGAGACGGCTCCCGCCGACCTCGTCCATCACACCCAGCACGAGGGACCCAAGGCCTCCACTCAGCCCGTCTAACCCTTCGGTCCAGCCGCACACGATGAACTCCTGGCGAAGGGTGGGTTTGACCTTGACCCACGCAGCGTCACGCTTGCCCGTCTTGTAGGTAGAGCTGAGTCGCTTCGCAACGATGCCTTCGATACCGCGCTCGGTCACGCTTCTCAGCATTCCAACAGGCTCGTCGTAGGTCTGATCGGTCAAACGCCAATGCGACCCCGTCTCGATGATCCCTTCGAGAAGCTTCCGGCGATCTGAGAG
>CAZHUR010000332.1:0-3694 GCA_964535395.1 uncultured Acidimicrobiales bacterium | reverse complement strand
ATGTAGCGCCGACGAGTTCTGCGGCGATTACCGCACGCCAGCCAAAGCCAAGTCCAGAGCGAAGCCCCGACATCACGTGGGGGAGTGCCCCAGGGACCGTGACGTTCGTCAGGATGTGCAACTTGGAAGCACCGAGCGTGGCCAAGCTTCGTTCGAGAACCTCTGGAACCTGTCGGACACCGAGGACCGTGTTGCCAAAGATCAAAAAGAAAGCACCGTTCCAAACAATGAAGACAACCATGCCCTGCCCGATTCCGAACCACGCAATCGCGAGCGGAATCCAAGCAATGCCTGAGATTGCGTTCATTGCGGTGACCAGCGGTCCAATGAACTCTGAGAACCTCTTCGATAGACCTGCGAGCACGCCTGCGACGACACCAGTGGTCGCGGCCACGGCGAAGCCAATGGCCAGTCGTCCAAGACTCGCGATCACGTTTGTCCAGTACGCATCCTCTCGGAATGGCACCGTGATGACTCGGTCTGGGCGGGGAAGGATGCCAATTGGCGGATCATAAATGACAATGACCGAGAGCCAAAAGGCGATGATCAAGATGAAAGGGATCGTTGGAAGTAGGTAAACCTTGACCTTCTCCCAACCAGAGGGCTTCAGCGTGGGAAGGATCGGAGGTGCAGCGGCGGTCATAGTCGCACCATTCCCCAACGTGCGCTGGTGTATTCCTCAATTGGGCGCAGAATCAACCGGTCCATGAGCAACCAGACCGCACCGAGCACGATCATTCCGAGCATGACCCGCTCGATCAGGCCCGACTGGCGTGAGTTGAAGATCAGGAATCCTAAACCGCCTCCGCCGACGATGAATTCGCCGGCGATGAGTGCTCGCCAACCAAACCCAATGCCGAGTCGCATGCCTGTCATAACACTCGGGAACGATCCGGGGATGTAGACGTCTTTGATGACCCGGGCCCAACCTGAACCCCCATCGAGAGGCTCGCCTCTCGCAACACCGTAGGGACTGTACGGACACCGATCATCGTGTTGAAGATGACCGGGAAGATCATCGTGTAGATGATGATCGCCGAGATCGTACGGTCGGTGAAACCAAACCAAGCAATTGCCAGGGGCAGCCAAGCAATGCCTGAGATTGCGTTAAAGAACCGCAGAATTGGTTCGGCGGCGCGACCAACGTCCTTGTCCAAGCCAAGCAACCAGCCAAGCGGAACCCCTACGCCAAGGGCGATCAAAGAACCAAGGGCAAGTCGCTGGACGCTTTGAGCAATGTATGCCGGCAACGTACCCTCTCTGATCACCTCGAAGAAGGAAGTGAGTACGGTTTGAGGTGCGACCAACTTGGTCGGAGCGGGATCGAAGATCGTGTGGATCCCCCACCAGAGCACAACCACGGCAACAAAGGGGATGGTGGCGATCAGAGAACCGTAGACGCGACCTCGCCGTTGCTCTTTGTCGAGATCGGAGACGAGATTCTTCTCGATTCGAGACTTCTCGGCGGCCGACACGCGATCGTCGTCCTGCTCACCTCCCTGGACTTGTTCAGGAACGGTTATGGTCACAACTGCTACCTTTCGTCGGGGGGTCCGGTCGTCGTGACGGTCTCTGCTTGAAGCGTCGCTTCATGCTCGCCACGCACTAGGGCTAACACCTCGTCTACGCATTCGCCCATTTCTGGGGTGTTCATTGCTTCCCAGGTTCGGCCCTCTCGCGGAATTGGGACGGTGACCGACGCCTTTACTCGACCAGGTCGAGCTGCGAGCGCTATTACGCGGTCGCCAAGAAAGACTGCCTCTTCGACCGAGTGGGTGATGAAGAATACGGTCTTCTTCGTTTCGACAGTGAGACGGATGAGCTCTTCCTGCAGCGTTTGACGCGTCATTGCGTCGACCGCAGCGAAAGGCTCATCCATCAAGATGATCTCTGGATCTGACGCCCACGTTCTGGCCACAGCAACACGTTGCTTCATGCCTCCGGAGAGCTGATGTGGGTAGTGGTTTTCGAAGCCCTTCAGTCCAACGAGCTCGGTGAGCTCTGCGACCTTTTGGGCTCGAATGTCCTTGTCTACCTTTTGGATCTCCAAGCCGTGTCCGATGTTTCTCTCGACCGATCGCCACGGAAGAATCGCAAGCTCCTGGAACACCACGCCGCGGTCTTGGCCGGGCTTGGTGATGAGCTTGCCGTTCACCCGCGCCTCGCCGGAGATCGGTTTAAGGAACCCGGCAAGGATCTTGAGCAACGTCGTCTTGCCACAACCCGACGGGCCCACCACTGTGATGAACTCGCCGGGTTGAATGTTCAGATGAATGTTGTCGAGGGCATGGACAGTCGAACCGCTTTGCTGGTCGACAAACCAGTGGCTTATCCCGTCAACAGTGAGGGTGGCCGAGGCCGCTTCAGCGGCCCCGGCGTTTCCGTCAGACAATGGATTCTCAGCCCCCTACGCCGGAGCACTCTTCAACGGTCTCTGGAAGTGGTGGAAGGTCTTCGATCCACTGAGGGTTCGCTTCGAGCACTTCGTTGAGAAGTGAAGCGTCGATGAGGTCATCTGCGGTGAACGGGGTATCGCTCTCCACCGCACCTGATTCGATGAGGTCAGCAGCGGTCTGAGCGACGCCGTACTCAACACAGACCGAGACTCGAGGGTCGTAGGTGTTGTTGTTGAGCGCTGCGATCGCGTCTTCGAGGGTGATGCCCTCGATGAACGAAAGAACAACCTCAGCTGCAGCTTCTTGGTCGGTGCGCACGATGTATGCAGCCTCGACCAAGCCCTCGATGAACGCCCGGAACGTGTCTGGGTCAGCCTCAAGCTGTCCATCGACTGCGCCGAGACCGATCTGGCTGCTCACCAGTGGTTCACCTTCAGAGACGATCACACCATTGTCTCCAAGCTGGCGCAGTGCCGACTCGTGGAATGGTGAGAATGGCACGATGGCGTCGACGTTTCCGGCGAGGATCTCAGGGATCATGTCTCCCACACCGAGTACGACGACTTCGATGTCATCGTCGGTCAGGCCGAGCTGACCGAGGAATGCAGTGAGGTACGCACGTGGAGTTCCGCCACCGGTTACACCGATTGTCTGACCAGCAAAGTCTGCTGGGTCGGCGCTGATGCCGCTGTCTGCGCGTCCAACGATGTGGATCCAGTCGACGTACTGAGCGTTGGTTGCGTCATTGTTGTAAGGAGCAATGAGCTTGGTCAAAAGACCGCTCGCACGCTGGGGTGCAACACCGGTTCCTGCGTTTACCGCACCGAATTCAGCTTGGCCCGACTGCAGACCAGCTGCGATATCAGCACCGGAGCCGAGTGTTTGCAGATCGACATTAAGACCACGATCTGGCCAGAGACCAAACTCGTTCGCCACAAAGGCTGGAAGGTGGGCCATGTTGTTCACGACGAGCATGGTCACGTCCTGGAATTCGGCTGGTGCTTCTTCAGCTTCGCCTTCTTCCTCGTCCTCCATTGCCTCTTCTTCTTCGGCGTCGCCTTCTTCCTCGTCCTCCATTGCTTCTTCTTCTTCGGCGTCGCCTTCGTCAGCCTCGTCTGTGACTGCCTCTTCCACAGTCTCGGCTGCCGTATCGGCTGTGCTGCCACATGCCACGGCGATCAGTGATAATGCCAGAAGCACTGCAAATAGTCGTCGGATCATTAGTTCCCCCTCCTAGGGCGGCGGTATCTCATGGCCCTTGTGCCACAAGTAACACCTAGTAGTGCACAATATATGAT
>CAZHUR010000331.1:0-3694 GCA_964535395.1 uncultured Acidimicrobiales bacterium | reverse complement strand
CGTGCTCACTCCAGTGAACGCGATCATGATCGTGCTCTTTGTTCTCGTGCTGATCTCTGGCCATCCCCAAGATGGTCTCTTCGTGGGTGTCGTCTTTTCGAACAGCGTCTTGGGAATTGCCCAAGAGGTGAAGGCGCGCCGGGAACTGGCTCGGCTTCAGGTGCTTACCCAGGCCGATGCAACCGTCATCCGCAACGGTACGCAAGTGACCGTCGAGCTAGCCGACATCGTGCTCGACGACGTGGTGGTCCTCAGTGCCGGCGCTCAACTACCCGTCGACGGAGAAGTACTCACAGCGACCGGGCTGCAACTCGACGAGTCCGAGTTGACCGGCGAGTCACTTCCCGTCTCCAAAGCCATAGGCGATCCCGCAAACTCGGGCAGCTTCGTGGTTGCCGGCAACGGGACCATACGCGCCACAGCGGTCGGAATCGACAGCTTTGCTGCTGGCCTCACCGCAGAAGCCAAGACCTTCCGCGCTGCTGAATCGGAGTTGCGTCGCGCGGTGAACAAGATCCTGATGTGGCTGACGGTCATCATCCCCATCGCTTCGATTCTGCTGTTGTTCGTTCTTCTCGACATCGAGCCGAGGTGGCAAGAAGCACTGCAAGGGACCGTTGCCGCGGCTGTGGCAATGGTGCCCGATGGGCTGGTCTTGCTCACGAGCCTTGCCTTTGTAGCTGGCGTGCTTGAACTCACTCGCCGAAATGCACTCGCCTCGGAACTCTCGATCGTGGAGGTGCTGGCGCGAGTCGACGTCTTGTGCCTCGACAAGACCGGGACGATCACGACCGGTGACATCGCTTATGGAACCACTCACCCGGCGGCGGACCGTTCCGTTGAAGAGGCCCATCAAGTACTAGCGGCAATGGTGGCGGCCGATGAAGCGCCGAATGCGACAATGTCGGCGATAGCACAGGCCGTTGGTGCGAGTCCGGGCTGGGACGTGCGTTCGGTCGAACCGTTCTCGAGCAGACGGAAATGGTCGGCGGTCTGCTTTGCCGGTCACGGGTGGGTGTATCTCGGAGCACCCGACGTTCTCCTGGCCGAAACCGACCCGATCCGCTCAATCGTCGAGGAACGCAGCGCCGTCGGCAAGCGCCTCGTTGCGTTGGCGACCTCGAGTGACGGCCCCCAAGACGATGCGGCTCCGAGCGGACTTGAGAGCATCGCGATAATCGAACTCGAAGACGAGATCCGCCCTGACGCACAAGAGACCCTTCAGTACTTTGCCGACCAGGACGTGATGATCAAAGTCATCTCCGGTGACAACCACGAGACCGTGGCGGCAATTGCCGAGCGAGCGGGTGTGATGATGCTCAGCGAGCCAGTCGATGCCCGGACGTTGAGTGAATCACGTGATGAGGTCGGAGCGTCGCTCGAAGCAGGGACGGTCTTTGGCCGGGTCGCTCCGCGTCAGAAGCAGGAGATGGTCAGAGCTCTCCAGGAGCGTGGTCATGTAGTGGCCATGACCGGTGACGGTGTAAACGATGTATTGGCTCTCAAGGACGCAGACCTCGGAATTGCGATGGGGTCAGGGAGTGCGGCCAGCCGTTCAGCTGCCGACCTTGTCCTGACCGACAATGCGTTCGCGACGCTGCCGGTGGTCGTAAACGAAGGCCGCAAGGTCATCAACAACGTCGAGCGCGTAGCAAACCTATTTGTAACCAAAGCCGTCTATGCCGTAGTGCTCACGGCACTGACCGGCGCGCTCGCGTCGCCGTTCCCATTCCTGCCTCGTCAACTAACGCTGATCGGAGCGTTCAGCATCGGTCTCCCAGGTTTGCTTCTCGCGCTGGCGCCAGAGGTCGAACGGGTGCGGGCAGGGTTCTTGTCCCGGGTCTTGCAGTTCTCGATACCCGCTGGTCTTGCCGCTGGAACCGCTGCATTCGGTGCCTACGAGTTTGCTCGGCGCACGACCGAAATCACACTCGACCAAGCCCGGACGCTAGCGACCATCACACTTCTCATCGTGGGACTCGTCGTGCTCGTCGTTGCCAGTAGACCACTTCGTGCCTGGAAGTTCGCTCTCGTTGCAGCAATGGCAGGGGGTTACGCGTTGGTGTTCTCCGTGTCATTCCTACGGGCGTTCTTTGAGCTCGAAACGTTGACTGGCGAGTTCTGGTTGATCGCGGCCGTTGCGAGCTCGGCCGCGGGAGTGTTCATCGCGTTCATCCCGAGCTTTTGCCGACGCCTCGGTTGGCAGTAGCTCAGGCGAAACGCCATTGGGTATTGAGCTCAGGTTCCGCAGAAGGTTTGGTATCCCTCGGTGAACCCCGTTGGTGCAGGTTCGCCGTACCGTTCGTAACCGTCACGTTGCTCGAACGGCTTAGTCGTTGCGTCGAGCAGTTGATGGAACGGAGCCAAAGGCTGCGGCGGAGAGCGCTTCTTCCACAAGATGGTTGCGAGGAATGTAGACCGGATTGATCGTGTCCATCGCCGTAGCGACGTCGCCGAGATCGGCATCGTCCAGCAGGCCCTTCCATTTCGCTACCCAGTCGGTCCACGCCTCGTCGGTCGCCAGAACAAAGTCGACAGGTGCGTTGTCACGAAGAACGTCAGCGAGGGACCGGAACGTCGTTGTGTGATCGGCGTTCGTGCGGGTCATCATCGCGATCAGCTGCTCGATCACGGCGACCACCTCGTCACGTTCGGCTCGTCCCGCAAGGCCGAGCTTGGCCGCCATGTCGACGTGCCAATGCTTGCGAAACTGAAGAGGAAAGTTCTCGAGTACTTCGGTCGCCTTCGCAACCGCCTGCTCTTCGTCTTCGTCGATCAGCGGTAGCAGCGTCTCGGCGAGACGAGCAAGGTTCCATTGCCCGAGGATTGGCTGGTTGCCAAACGCGTATCGGCCCTGTCGATCGATCGAGCTAAACACCGTCGCTGGGTCGTGAGCTTCGAGGAAAGCACATGGTCCGTAGTCGATCGTCTCTCCCGAGATCAGAACGTTGTCGGTGTTCATGACACCGTGCACAAAGCCCAAACTCGTCCACCTGGCTATCAGCGATGCCTGAGCGTTGGCTACAGCTTCCAACAATGCCAGGGCCGGAACTTCGGCATCGACGAGCTCGGGGTAGTGGCGCTCGAGTGAGTATTCGACAAGCTCGCGTACGAGGTCGAGATCTTGGCGGGCAGCGTATTCAAACGTGCCGACCCGTATGTGGCTGCGTGCGATCCGGGCAAGGACTGCTCCTTGTTCAATCGTCTCGCGTCGGACGCCCGACCCGGTTGTGACAACTCCCAGGGCCCGCGACGTCGGGACGGACAATGCTTGCATTGCCTCGGCCATGAGATACTCGCGCAACATGGCCGACAAGGTGGCAAGTCCGTCACCTCCGCGAGAGTACGGGGTGCGTCCTGACCCCTTGAGGTGCACGTCGACCAACACTCCGTCTTCATTGGTGAGCTCGCCAAGCAAGAGTGCTCGTCCGTCCCCCAATAGAGGTGAGTACCCACCGAACTGATGGCCCGCGTACGCCATGGCGATTGGCTTTGCGCCGGCGGGCACGTTGGTGCCTACGAGGAACGCCACACCGTCTGCGCTATGGAGCCACTCGGGGTCGATTCCGAGTTCTTCGGCAAGGTCGTCATTGAGAACGACCTCTGCTGGCTCTGGCGCGTCGTCGGCCTGCCACTCGGTGCCCAACGCTGGGAAGCGCTGGGCAAACGAAGAGGACAGTTTTGGGTTGTTGGC
>CAZHUR010000330.1:0-3699 GCA_964535395.1 uncultured Acidimicrobiales bacterium | reverse complement strand
TTTGCCTAGCGGCAAAAACGCTCTGGCGTTTGAAGCCGAACCCAGACACCGCCTCCGGCGCCCAGGCTCCGTGCCGGTCGTTCGCTTCGCTCACTAACCGCCTTTTTGCCTAGCGGCAAAAACGCTCTGGCGTTTGAAGCCGAACCCAGACACCGCCTCAGGCGCCCAGGCTCCGTGCCGCTTGAACGGCTCCCAGAGGGACAACGCTGTCGAATCACTCCCAGTTCGCACTGCCGAAGCGATAGCCCACGGAGCGGATTGTCGAGATCAGGTTGGCGTGTTCTTCGCCGAGTTTCGAACGGAGGCGACGGATGTGCACGTCAACCGTGCGAGCACCGCCGTAATAGTCGTAACCCCAAACTTCGTTCAGCAGGATCTCGCGGCTGAAAACCTTCCCAGGGCTCGACGCGAGGAAACGGAGAAGCTCGTACTCCATATAGGTGAGGTCGAGAGAGCGACCGTCGACCAGCGCCTGATAGGTCTCGACGTTCAGGCTGAGCGGACCAAAGCTGATGATCGACTCGTCGTTATCATCATTGCGCGCCAGCATGTGTTCGAGTCGCGCTTCGAGTTCAGATGGGTGAAATGGGGTCAGGCAGAAGTCATCGAACAGGTCGGTGTGATCTGCCAGTTCGGGAAGAGCTTCAGCGGAGCTCAACATGAGCGTCGCTGTGGTTCCTTCGCTTCGCGACTGCAGCCATTTGGAAATCCGGAACGCTTCCTCGGGATTGCCATCGACCGTGATGATGGCGCCCGTCCACCCACCGGCTGGCTCGAGGGTTTCGGCGTTGGATGCGTCGTTAACGGCCTTCCAGGCAATATTGAGTTGGTCGAGCACCTTGGTGAGGGCCGACCCCATTGGACTCGGATAGAGCAGAATGGTTTGGGAGCTTGGCTTTGGGGGCACCGTCAGATCACCACTGCATCAGGTATCGGTGGAGTTCGAACGGCGTAACGCTGCGAGAGTATTCAGCCCACTCAGCTCGCCGGTTTCGCAGGAACCATTCGAAGATATGTTCGCCGAGCGCCTCGCGCACGAGTTCGGAGCCCTCCATCTCCTCGAGGGCTTCATCGAGGGACCGGGGCAGATGAGGCACGCCCGCTTTGGCGGCCGCGCTTCGGTCGAAGAGGTTGACCTTGGTTTCGGCTTCGAGCTCGTAGCCTTCCTCGATGCCCTTCATGCCCGCAGCAAGAATGAGCGAGTAGGAGAGGTACGGGTTGCAGGCCGGGTCTGGAGCTCGGTACTCGATGCGTGTAGCGGCGGGCTTGTTGGCCTTGGTGACCGGAACGCGCACGAGCGTGCTCTGGTTGTTTCGCGCCCATGAAACATATCGAGGTGCTTCGAGACCATCATTGAGTCGCTTATAGCTGTTGATGAGCTGGTTCGTGACAGCGGTGATCTCACGCGCATGGCGCAATGTGCCGGCAATGAACTGCTGGGCGATCGTGCTCAGACCGTACTCATTGGACTCGTCGTAGAAGGCATTCTCTCCGTCACGCCAGAGCGACATATGCGTGTGCATGCCCGAGCCCTGCACTCCATCGAGGGGCTTTGGCATGAACGTTGCGTGCACGCCTTGTTCTTGGGCGACCTTCTTTACGACGAGGCGAAAGGTCATGATCGAGTCGGCCATAGCGAGGGCTTCGGTGTACTGCAGATCAATTTCGTGTTGGCTCGGAGCGTCTTCGTGGAAGCTGTACTCGACCGGTATCGACATTGCTTCGAGCATGTGAAGTGTGGACTTGCGAAGACCGCTTGCTACGTCGGCTGTGGTGAGGTCGAAGTAGGAAGCGCTGTCGAGAGGTTCGACGTTGTCCGGGTCGTCGCTCGCGAAGTAGAAGAACTCGATCTCGGGTGCGACAAAGAAGGTGAAGCCAGCGTCGTGGGCTTTTGTCAGGTTGCGGCGCAGGACCTGTCGAGGATCGCCAGCAAACGGCGAACCATCGAGTTGTTCGATGTTGCAGAACACCATCGCCGATGGCTCCTCGGCCGCCCAAGGTAGCAACTCGAACGTGCGGGCATCAGGCCGTGCGAGCACGTCACTTTCCTGGACACGACTGAAGCCATCGATAGAGGACCCATCGAACTGGAGACCTTCTTCGAAGACTTTCTCGAGTTCTGCTGGGGAGATAGCAACCGACTTGTGTTGCCCTAGTACGTCTGTAAACCACAGTCGAACGAGGCGAACGCCACGCTCTTCGATGGTGCGAAGAACATACTTTTCCTGAGGTTGCATCCTTCAATGGTCGCAGCTGCGAGGTCGAAGCGCTACCCAGGTCTGGTCTTCAAACGCGTAAATCGGCGTAGTTTCACACTGCGTTAACAGTCCGACTGTCTCCAATGGGCCGGTCGTCGAGTACGGTTTGAGTTTGGTTCTCTGAGGCCGCCATTGCCGTCGGCGCAGGAACTAGTGACGCAAAGCGCGTCCACGCCCATGTAGGGGCCTAACCAAGGAGTTCTCGGATGGTTTACCGAGCCGAATACATCTGGATCGACGGCACCGAGCCGACCAAAGAGGTCCGATCCAAGACGAAGATTCTTGCCGACGGAGATGAGCCCGGCATCTGGGGCTATGACGGCTCGAGCACCAACCAGGCATCTGGTGACAAGAGCGACATCGTGCTTCAGCCCGTTGCACAGTTCCCAGACCCAATTCGCGGTGGCGACAACATCTTGGTGATGTGCGAGTCGCTGTCGGTTGATATGACCCCAATCCCCACCAACACCCGGCAGCTCGCACGTGCCGCTGAGGACAAGTACGGTGATCAAGAACCGTGGTTCGGCCTCGAGCAGGAGTACACGCTCCTCGACCCAGAGACCAAGTGGCCATACGGCTTTCCTCCAGCGGGATTCCCTGGCCCGCAGGGTCCCTATTACTGCGGAGTTGGCGCACTTCGTATCGCTGGCCGTGACCTCGTCGAACTCCACACCCAGTGGTGCATCGATGCTGGTCTCAAGATCTCGGGCACCAACGCAGAGGTCATGCCCGGCCAGTGGGAATTCCAGATCGGCCCAGCCGGTACCACCGAGGTAGGCGACCACCTTTGGGTGGCTCGCTACTTGTTGTATCGGGCAGGCGAAGAGTTCAACATCGAGGTCTCGATCGACGCGAAGCCAATGAAGGGCGATTGGAACGGTGCAGGCATGCACACGAACTTCTCGACCAAGGCAATGCGCGAAGGGTACGACGCAATTATCGCTGCTGCTGAGGCAATGGGAGCACCTGGTGTTCCTGAGAAGCACCTCAAGGGCTACGGCATTGGTATCGAAGAGCGCCTGACCGGCGATCACGAGACCCAGCGCTTCGACCAGTTCAGTTACGGCGTCTCAGACCGTGGCGCATCGATCCGTATTCCATGGCAGGTCGAGCAAGATCAGAAGGGCTACATCGAAGATCGTCGCCCGAACGCAAACGCCGACCCATACGTGGTCGCAGGCCTGCTCACCGACACCATCGGCTCAGCATTGGCGTAGTGTCGCTCAGGCTCTGCCTGAGATACGAACGATCAGTGCCCCACCTCAAGAGGTGGGGCACTATTCGTTTTGAGACCTAGGCGTTAAAGGGTTTGTTAGAAGGGGCTGTTACAACGGGTCGACCGTATCGGAGCCTTCGTCGAGTGAGGTGAGTTCGGTTCTGTCCTGAACCTCGTCGGTGGTCAAGGCGCCGTCGGTCAACATGTGGGCCATCTCGGTACGCA
>CAZHUR010000329.1:0-3701 GCA_964535395.1 uncultured Acidimicrobiales bacterium | reverse complement strand
AACGAAGGAAGCATCGTCGACAGGGAAGTGGTCAGCACACCCGAAAGCCAAAGCTCCAATGGTGGCGGTTCCATCCCCGGCTTCGGCGGCAACGACAGCGGTTCGGACCCCACCAACCACAGCACGAGTAGCAGCGGCGACACAGGCGGGGGAGGCGGCGGCACCACCGGAGGCGACAACGGCTCAAGTGGCGGCAGCACCAGTGGCGGCAGCACAGGCGGCGGCAGTGGCCACCGCGTCGACAACCCTGGTCGTTGCTGCTCTAACCGCTAGCCAGTAGGTGCCACAGCTGGTGGCGGGTTCCAACTCGTTGGGACGGCTGTGGTACCTAGCGAGCGCTGGGGGTCGTTACTTGCTGGGCTGCTCACCGGCAGCGTCCTCTGGAAGTTCGCCTACTTCGTCCTCTGCAAGCTCAGCAAGCTCATCCTCTTGGTCTTCTGGAAGCTCGTCATCTTCGGCCTCTGGAAGCTCAGCAAGCTCATCCTCTTGGTCTTCTGTAAGCTCGTCATCTTCGGCCTCTGGGAGCTCAGCAAGCTCATCCTCTTGGTCTTCTGTAAGCTCGTCATCTTCGGCCTCTGGGAGCTCAGCCTCTTCCTCCTCTGGAAGCTCGTCCTCTTCCTCCTCGAGGAGCCAGGCATCGGAGACGTCCGGCTCGTCGATGTAGATGATCGAGCGGAAAGGCTCGGCTATCGAGTCGCGCCATTCGGCAAGCACCTCGATCGATTCGCCAAGGAGCGGCTGCTCAGGGTCGTGGGTGACTGCAAAGAACGTCAGGCCATAGGTGTTGTCGTAGTCCTCGTGGGCAAAGGTCAGTCCAGTTTCCTCTTCGATCGCGGCTAGACGCTCAACATCGCCAAGTATTCCGGCACGAATTTCGCTCAGTGAGTACGGTCGGGTCTCAAATCGCACAATCGACGGGTCGTCTAGCAAGTCGATCGGCAGTCCGTCGGCGAAGAGTTCTTCCTGTGTCCACGATGATTCCAGCACGACGAAGCCGCCTCCCCGAATCACGGTTCTCGTGCTGACGTATGACGGATGGTCCTCGAGCCACCGCACGAGTTCTCGGGCTCCTTCGTCTTGTACGCGAGAACGAGCGAGTTCGAGCTGCTCGCCTTCTTCTTGAGAGAGAACACCTGAGATCCCCGAAGTGACCGCTGCGTCGAAATGGCTCTCTAGGTCGTCGAGGTCGGTGGCAAAACCCCACTGAGCTCGCTCGCTGACGAACCGGTCTACCTGCGAATCTCCGGTGATCTCCCACTGACGCGAATCGGCGATGCCATCTACGTTGATGTCGGACCAGCCTGAAGAGTCGAGCGGAAAAGCATCGTCTTCGTCTAAAACGCCATCGTTGTCGTCATCGGTGTCGACGGTGTCGCCAATAAGGTCGCCATCGGTGTCCCAACCAACAGAGGGGTCGAGAGGCAGGAGATCGAGAGCGTTCACTACGCCATCGCCATCCTCGTCGGAGCCCGGGTCGAGGTCGCTGAAATACGGGCTCCCTTCCCGAATGCGATTGCTGGGCGGGGGAGCGGTGAGTTCTATGACAGCCGAGTCATCTGCGACCGAACCGGTTTCGGTCTCCTCGCTGGACTGGGTGGTCGTCTCGGTGTCCTGGGCAGAACCGCTTTCGACCAAGGCCTCTGGCTCGCTGCATGCAGCGAGCGAAAAGGCCATGGCGACGGCCGCGGCTACCAGATGCTTCTTTGACATGAAAGCGTTATCGACTCAACAAGCTCACATCTTGACCCGCTGAGGGCCCTCTAACAGGGTCCCCTGAACAAAATTAGAAAGGATCAACCGAATACGGTTCAACGTTCTCCCAGCGCAACGATCTCTTCGACGATTTGATCGGGAGCTTCCCAGTTCGGACCATGTCCAACTCCAGACAGATACCGAAGCGTAGATCCCCGAATTCCAGCGTGAAGGTCGGTGGTATGAAATGGGGGAGTGGTCTTGTCTTTGCTCCCAACCACCACAGCGCACGGCATGTCGATCTCGCCAAGACGGCCATATCGGTTCTCTTCGACCATCGCTTGCAGCACGGGAACTAGCTGGGCGTGATCGGTGCGAAGAAAGGCCGGGATGAAGGCATCGACCATGCCATCTTCGAAGTCGTCACCGATCAGACTCTTCGTGAAGGCCTTTGCCATCGGTTTGAATGTCACAAGCTTTTGCAGAACTCCGGATTTGATGAGCGGGATCTGCAAACGGTTTTGAGGATTATCACGGCTCACATCGCCCGCAAAGGTTGACATAAGGAGAAGCGCTCCAACTCGGGACTTCGCCTCTTCATTGCCGAGCAAGAACGCGAGTGACAGGAAGCCTCCCATCGAGTGCCCCACGAGAATTGCATTGGTGAGGCTGTAAGCCTCAAGCACCGCCGCATAATCCGAGGCCATCTGATCGGTTCCAACTCCATCGCTTCCAACTGTGGACTGGCCATGACCGCGTTGGTCGAACACAACCACGCTCATCCCCATCTCTACGAGCTTGGCCATGACGATGTTCCACGATTCGGCTGCGGAGCCATATCCGTGAGCGAGCAACGCGGTCCGCTCACCCGAACCGGCCTGTAGCGTTCGAAGCTTGGTCCCGTCTGGCCGTTCGATGAATCGCACAGTCCCTTCGAGCGCTGCTGTGTAGTCGTAGCGGTTCATCCACATCCCCTCGAGTTCTGCCGAGAGTACCGCAATGAGCTCATTTCATGTCGCGACCGGACTCGAACGCGTCAGAACCCTAGGGTCGGACCTCACTTAGTTCACTTTGAATGTTCCGGCGTGGAGCCTGGGGTCGGGTTGGTGACCTTCTCTGGTGTTACCTTGACGCGATGAGCGCTATCAAGGCCGATGACCGACCCTTTGACTTCACGCCGATCGAGACCGCGGACCTGCCAGCGACGCCGACCCGAGACCGCAACATCGCAGCCTCAGCATGGGTGGAAGCACCAGCGGAGCTGCTCGCACTCGGCGAACCGCTCGGCATCACAGCCGAAGCAACAGCATTTAAGCGGCGAATCGGCAATTGGTTGTTGTGGCGGGCTGGCCCGGCCCGTGGCCCAGCGAGGTATCTCGCTGTCGACAGTCGAGACTTAACGCAGATGGTTACCTTCACGTTGGAAGCAGACGGCTCGCACCACGGCATTGGTCCAACAGGTATTGCTCACGATCGCTTCCGCACCTTTAAGGAAGACCTGCTCGGCCGCACCTGACTCGTTTCGAACTAAAGGTTCGCCTCTGACGTCTCATAGCGCATCGATAGTGGCAGCCGAGTCATCTGCGACCGGAAGCCAATGAAGGGAGCCTGATGGCAGGAAGGCGCCGGTTCGAGTTCAACACCGTAATCGGCGACTCTGTTTCAGTTGAATTGCCTCGAGTGCCTGCGGCGGCCTTGATGTGTGCGAGTATCGAAGTCCACAGAGCAATCGGAGGAATAGTGCGGGATTTACAGATGACCAAGAGAGCTGGAAGCCGTCGAATCCTCCCGGTGCTAGCCGCTATCGCACTAGTCATGGTCTCGATCGCTGGCGTGGCTTCGGCATCGAGCCGACCGGCTGCTCCAAACGACCTGTCCTCTTCTGTCGAAGCTGGCAGCCCTCAGCTTTCGTGGTCTGAAAGTGCCGATGCTGTCGGCTACAACGTCTATCGAGATGGTCAGTACCTCACGACGGTAGACGGTCCACCGTTCGTCGATCGGTCCGCGAC
>CAZHUR010000328.1:0-3708 GCA_964535395.1 uncultured Acidimicrobiales bacterium | reverse complement strand
CTTCTTGGCGATCTCGAGCAGTTGCGGGTTGGTGCGGATCTGTTCGGGGATGCCGTGGTCTTGCAGCTCGATGAAGAGGTTGTCGCGCCCGAAGATGTCCTGCAACCGACCAGCGCGTTTGACCGCTTCGTCGAAGTTGTCAGCAAGAAGTGCCTGAAGCACCTGTCCACCGAGACAACCAGTGGTCGCGATGATGCCCTCTGAGTACTTGTCGAGCAGCTCCCAGTCGACCCGGGGCTTGTAATGAAAGCCGGTCATGAACGACTCAGACGCCAACTGGATCATGTTCTTGTAGCCGGTGTTGTTTTCGGCCAACAGAATCAGGTGATAGTAGAGCTTCTTGCCGCCGTCGGTGCTTCCTCCGGAGTCATCCATACGGCCGCGACGAGACAACCGTTCTGACCGGTGGTCGTGGGCCATGTAGGCCTCGGTGCCGATAATTGGCTTGATACCCGCCTTGTTGCACGCCTTGTAGAAGTCGAGCACCCCGTACATGTTTCCGTGATCGGTGATACCCAACGCTGGTTGACCATCGGCGGCAGCAGCAGCGACGAGGTCATCGAGGCGCGACGCACCATCGAGCATCGAAAACTCGGTGTGTACGTGTAGGTGGGTAAAGGACCCGGACATTGAGACGAAACTACACCATCGTAGTTCTATGTGCTAGGCAGGAATTTCTAGGTCAAGGCGTGAAGAACCGGCACCAGCATTTCGGCTTCGGTAAGCGAGCCGTGTCTGCCTACGAGGCGGTCCGCATGGGGTTCGCCAGGGTCGTCAAAGCCCACCGGGGCATGGGCGACGAGCGCCACATCGCCCAAGCGTTCCTGTGCTTCAGGGCTCACGGTGGGGCCGAACCAGCCCTCGTCGATGATCTGTTCCCTGCTGCGCACCCACGCCTGGTCGCCATGAGCTTCGACCGCTGCCGCGAGCAGGTCGTTGGTTGCCCCGGGCTTTGCATGAAGCCAGCGGAAGCGTGATTCGCCAGAACGGTTGCGGGTCAACGATCGCACGGTGTCATCAACGGGCACGATCTCTGGTGCCTCGATCTGGCCATGATCGGCGGTGACCACCACGGCTGTTCCCGTCGGCACAGCGTCGAGCATCTGACCGACGAGCCAATCGCAGAACTTCAGCTCGAGATTGAAATGGTCGCCGGAGAACCCATGCACGTGGGCCACATGATCGAGACCGTCGTAGTAGGTGTAGACACGCGAGCTCCCCGTGCTCAGGACTCGCACTGTCTCGGCCACAAGCGACGAGCTGTGCCATACCCCGTGATAGGGAGCATCACCCAAATACGCGCTGGTGAACCCTGACCCGATGAACATACGGTCACCAACAACATCCCACGATCCCCCGGCGAGCGGTGGCCCGACTTGGACCGACGTTGGTGGGACTACGCCGCGATGATCACCAGAAGCGGTCGTCCAACGAAGCGCGTTCATCACCGAACCACCAGCGGGAAAGCGATACCCGATCAGGCCATGCTCGCCCGGGGTCATGCCCGTCGAGATAGAAGTGAGCGCAGTCGCAGTTGTCGATGGGGCCGTCGTCGTTGCCGAACCCCCGTTCATTCGGCTGAGGTTGGGGGTGAGTTCGGGACGTTCCTGCATCTGCACCCAGCCGAGCGAGTCGATCACGAGCAACACGACCCGCTCCGCACGTGCCACCTCTTCGGGGATCGTCGGTGAGGGTACGCCCCAGGTGAGTGCGGGTACGACCGAGATATTCGAACGTCCCGTAAAGTCCGGAAGAAGCATCGGTGGTTCGGTCATGACGGCAACTCGCCTTCGTCGACCGCTCCGAGGCGTTCGAACAAGTCGGATATATCGGCCGGGATAGGCGAGGAGAAGTCGAGTCGTTCACCAGATGTGGGGTGATCAAAGCCCAACTCAGAGGCGTGTAGCGCTGGCCGCTCCATACCGAGGTCGTCGCGGCCCCCGCCGTAGCGAGCGTCACCGACCACAGGGTGGTTGATGGCCTCGAGATGAACACGAATCTGATGGGTTCTTCCAGTATCGAGCACGCACGAGAATACGCTCACCTTCGGGTCGTGCCACGACGCGAGCACCGAATACGACGTTCGGGCTGGCTTACCGTCCTCACGGACCACCATTCGCGTCGGATCTCGGACCGCTCGGCCGATCGGGGCTTCGATCACGCCGCGAGCTGTCTTGGGATGTCCCCAGGCTGCCGTCAAGTAGCGACGGCGTACGGTCCGCTCGCGAAGTTGTTCGGTCAGGGATTCATAGGCAGCCTCCGAACGGGCCACCACGAAAACCCCAGATGTGCCTCGATCGAGTCGATGCACGATTCCGGGGCGATCGGGGTCGCCGACGCCGCGGACCTCAGGAAATTGCGCGAGCACTCCCTGGGCAATGGTTCCGGTCTTGTGCCCAGCTCCTGGGTGCACGACTTGGCCAACCGCTTTGTCGATAACGAGCACATCATGGTCGACATGAATCAGGTTCAGTTCGACAGTTGGGTCTGGCTCCAGTGCGGCTGACGGTTCCATCACCGAATCATCGACGCTGAGGCGTTGACCTTCGACAACGCGTTGTGATGCCTTGCTGACCGTCCGCTCGTCGAGCGACACCAGACCGTTGTTGATCGCTTCGGATGCTGCTGACCGGGAGATGTCGAGGAACATCGAGATCACGCGATCTACGCGCTCGCCTTCAAGAGCGTCTGGAATGACCTCAATCACTGGAGCTTAGGAGCGCAACCACTACCCCGCCCACGACAATGGCGACGTCGGCGATATTGAACACTGGCCACCAGCTTGCTGCCTCGAGAAAGTCGATGACCGCTCCACCGAGAAAGCTCTCGCTTCCGTCGCGCACTGCTCGATCAATGACATTGCCTATGGCTCCACCGCCAACAAGACCGAGCCCGAACACGACGACCGGTCGCTCGATGTTTCGGACGACCCAAAACAGCGAGATCGACACAATGATTGCCAAAACCCCAAAAACTGGGCCGAATCCTTCACCCAACGAAAAGGCAGAGCCTCGGTTGAAGATCAGTCGGAGCGACGATCCAAAGGGTCCTTCGATCGGCCCATCAGCAAGCGTGCGAAGAGCAATTTCCTTTGTGACCTGGTCGATGAGAACTACCACTCCAATAACGGCAGCGAGCGCGAAACGGCGCGCGCGGACGCTGCTGGCAGCCTGCGCAACGGTTGCGTCGTCAGTCAACTCATCTACGTCCAAGCCCGCCCACCTTGAATTCAACTCGTTGCGAAGCCCACGGAATGGCTTCAAGTCGTTCCTTCGGAATTGGCTTGCCCGACTCGACGCAGATTCCGTAGACGCCATTGTCAAGTCGTTCGAGCGCTGCGTCGATCTCGTCGACGGCCTGTTGAGCTTGGGCGCTGAGCGCCAAGTCACGCTCTCGCTCGACCGCGAGAGAGTCGCCTTCGCCTGATTCTTCATCGAACTGCACATCGCCAGGTTCGCGATCGAGAACGAGCGCGTCAGCTTCTTCTCGATATGAGATGGCTGAGCGGGTGTACTTTTCGCGTTCGCGCATGAGTTCGGCCTTCTGAGCCTTCAAAAACGGCGCCTTGAAGCTTTTCTTGGCGGTCTTTTGGCGTTCGGCCAAAACCTGGGCAGCAGCTGCTTGTGACTCGTCAACCTTCTCTACCTCTGACAGCACAGTTGTTGCTTTCTTCGCGGGAGCCTTTTTGGCCGCCGCTTTCTACTTCGC
>CAZHUR010000327.1:0-3723 GCA_964535395.1 uncultured Acidimicrobiales bacterium | reverse complement strand
GCCCTCGCGCTCGCCCTGATCGTTGCCTTTGGTTGGATCGTGGGCAGCGTTCTTGCCGAACAGCTAACCGGACTGGTCGATGACGCGCCGATCTTTATCGATGAGGTCGAGGAGTGGTTGCAGAACAACGTCGACGAATCGATCAGCTTGGATAGCGCCCGAGACCAGATGCTCTCCGACGATGGACTGGGAGAACAACTCACCGGCATTGCGGACAATGCGGTCGGTCTCGGAGCCACCATTGTTGGGGTCATCTTCGATGTCTTCACCGTTGCACTCTTCACCTACTACCTCACCGCCGACGGCCCACGCCTGCGCCGCACGATCTGCTCTCGACTCAAGCCAGAGCGTCAGCGTCGCGTGCTCGGGGTGTGGGACCTCGCCATTCAAAAGACCGGCGGCTACATCTTGTCCAGAACCCTTCTTGCGATTCTCTCGGCTTTCTGGACCTGGATTGGATTCAGCATCATCGGGGTGCCATTTCCACTCGCACTCGGCGTGTGGGTGGAGTGGTCAGCCAGTTCGTGCCGGTCGTTGGCGTCTACATCGCAGGCTCACTACCGGTCGCTCTCACGCTGCTCGAGTCGCCAACAAACGCTCTGTATGCGGCTTTGTTCCTGCTCGCGTATCAACAGATCGAAAACTACCTCGTTGCCCCACGCATCGACTCGAAGACCCTCAAGATTCACCCCGCGGTCTCGTTCGGGTCAGTGCTTGCTGGCGCGTCGGTTCTCGGCCCTGTCGGAGCGCTTCTCGCCCTACCCGCTGCCGCCACCGCTCAGGGCGTCATCAGCGCAACGGGCGAGCGCTACGCAATCGAAGAAGGTCCACTCACCCGAGTCGGCCGGGAACCAATCCCCACTCCTCCCGTCGTGGCAGCAACCCTTCCAAAGCACGAGGAACTCGACGACCTCGAACCTGTTCGAGCACAAGATCTCGAGCCCAGGAAGAGAAATGACGCCGAAACAACAGCCATGGAAACAGAGACCACGGAGGAAGAGACAGCGGAGATAGAAGAGGAATGAGCACTATCACCGACAGCGTCGGCTCGGCGATCGAGAGCGTGGGTTCGCTGTGGCGTCATCAAGGCCTGCCGCGCCTGATCGACGTGGTGATGAGGGGCGAACGCGCCGCGAAGTGGCGACGCATGTGTATCGAAGGACTTCACGGAGTCGTAGTCGAGCCTGGCTTCGGCAGCGGATTGAATATGGCGCACCTGCCTCCGGAGGTAACGAAGGTTTACGCGATCGACCCCGCCTACATTGGCGAACAACTCGCTGCCGATCGAATCGCGGCCTCGAACGTGCCGGTGGAGTTCATTGGTCTCGACGGCCAGAGCATTCCACTCGACGACAACACATGCGATTCAGCGCTACTCACCTTCACGCTGTGCACGATCCCCGATCACAACGCTGCGCTCGCCGAGCTTCGACGGGTGATCAAACCAGGCGGCACGCTGCACTTCGTCGAACACGGCGCCTCACCAGACCCCGGTATCAAGGCCTGGCAGGACCGGCTGACTCCTATCCAACGGCGGATCGCTGACGGCTGCCACCTCAACAAACACATCGTCGAGTTGATCGACGCCGCGGGCTTCGACATTCAGTGGACACACGCCGACTACGGCGTACCGAAGGTAGGCACCTACTTCACCGCCGGCGTCGCGACCAACCCGGCCTGACCTGACTCACCCGAACTGAACGTTTAGCCGGTGTAGCGAATGCTGTTGAGCTGATCGACGTACTCCAGCACCAGCGGTACCAGATCCTCAATGGGCACGCTCGTCATAGATACGGCGTATCCGCTTGCGCTCTCGTGGACGACCAACCAGACGCCCACAGATCCATCTGGTGAGTAGAGCGAAACCGCAGTCGGTTGCCCCTCGACAATCGCCGATTGATACTCGTCGAAGATGAATCCAAGCTCGGCGGTCTCGAAGCGAACAATGTCTTCAACAGAGATGTCGTTTGGGTTGTCGCGCGTCCAGACACTGACGGTCGCTGATTCAAACTCGGGCACGCTCCAGGTAGTGACTGCTCGTCCATCAACCTCTGTTACTGACGGTCCTGCCCACGTATTTGCGGAGGAGAAAGAGAAGTCTCCCTGCTCACTAAAGAATGCTTCGCCAACTACCTCGTCGTTTAAGACGGGTTCGAGCGGAACTGGTTCAGCTGTTGGACTAGCAGCAGACGGACTCGGAATCTCTGTGAACTCTGACTCGACAGTGCTGCCGAGCAACGTGAGGGCGAAGACCGCCAGAATTGGAAGCACGAAGAAGAGGCACACAAAGCCAAGGACGAGGAACTTTACGACCGAGCTTCCACGGCTTGGCTGCGATGGTGCGAAGGTTGGGCCGGGAGCGTGCATTGGAGCGGCGGGCTGAGGAGGTTGGTGATTTGGGAACCCCACAGACCACGCTGTCGGACGCTGTAATGGCGCGGCGTTGGGAGGCGGCGGCGTTGCCGGGTGTCCCGCAGATGCTGGCGGCGCATGCGTTGGCACAGGTTGAACATCAACCGCCGCCGCAGTGAAAGCTGGCACGGCAGGGGCAGGCGCACCAGGAGCAGGTGGCGGTGGCGGCGGTGGCGGAGGTGATGCCGGCGCTACAAAGTCCTGTGGTCGTTCAAAGGTCCCCATGATCTACAAGATTCGGCGTCCGAAGAACTCCCCTTTAGTGAGGTCGCTCCAAAATTCCTGCAATTAGCCACACTGATTGTGGGTGGATGCAGGAATTATCAACCCGTAGCGCCGGGGACTTGGAGTGTTAGAAGATAGGGCTCTACTTCCAAGCGTGCGGCGGCAGCCGTTTCGCTAGGAGTACTGAGCGTTGCCATGTGAACAACACCGTCGTCCAGTCGAAACACCGAGTAGAAGGTGAGGTCGATGCCCTCAAGTGTTGCATCCATAGTTAGCTCCCTGAACTGAACCCCATCGACCATCAGATCGCGCTGTTCTACATTGCTAACGTCCAACTGCGCTCGGGTGGCAGCAATCTCGGCCTGCGCAACTCCCTCAAGTGTCGCTCCATCTGGTTGCACCGAGTGCGCCACGTTGATGTTCGCCAGAAAGGTCGAGGACGAGTACCGCTCCAATCGCCAAAAGGTCGAGTCGAGACCGGTGACGACATTGGGTTCCACAATCGGACTTGACCATGATGGGTCGACCGCCATCGAGAACGCTCCAGCTCCTTCAACGTAGACCTGGGCATCGGCGGGTACTGCGACATCGTCGAATGCGAGAACCGGTACCTCAGGAGAATCGACTTGGGAAACATCAGCCCCCGACGCGTTCGGGATCTCAGAGGCCCCCTCCTCAACCGTCCGGCCAAGCGTTGTCAGCGCGAAGATGGCGAGGAGTGGCAACAAGATGAACACTGCAAGAAGCCCGAGTACCAAGCTCTTTGCGCGTTCGGCTCCCTTTGTTCGTACCGAGGGAGCAAACCCTGACGTACCCGGCGGTGCCTGAGTCGGCGGGGCCTGAGTCGGCGCATGCGGAGCGGGTGGAGGCGGAGGAGCTTGCTGTGGAAAATTCGGTTCCATGGCCCAAAGGATCGACGCTGCAGTGGGCCAGCTTTAGCAGGCTTAAAACGTGAGGTGCCCGGGGCGCTAGCCCCGGGCACCTCCCATTGTTCTGTTTTGCCGGCTCTCGCCGGGCGAGTTCGGCGCAGCCGATACTCGAACGAACCCCCGAAGCCTGCTAGGGCTGAAGGGTTCGCAGTTATTG
>CAZHUR010000326.1:0-3727 GCA_964535395.1 uncultured Acidimicrobiales bacterium | reverse complement strand
GGGAAAGACAGCCGCGCGCTACCACCGCCTCTGGCGCCCAGGCTCCGTGCCGCATGAACGGCCCCCGGAGGGGACGATCAGCGATCAGGTTGCGCGAAAATGAGCGGCGGAGCCGCTCGCAGAGTCGATCTGATCGCCTACACGTCTAGGTAACGACTTACTGCGAAGATCGAGCCGACCGTGGCTACGGCGGTGCCGATGACGAGCGCGTAGATCGAGATTGTCAGGAACTCTCCATCGGTAACTCGGAAGCCCTCGAGTAGGCGGAGACCGTCTGATTCGGAGAACTCTTCAATGACGTAGGTCCGAGCAAAGGCAAGAACGGGCAACGCTAAGAGCGCGCCTATCACACCCTGGAAAAGCCCTTCGATCATGAACGGTATTCGAATGAACCAGTTCGATGCCCCCACTAGTTTCATGATCTCGATCTCGTTGCGTCTCGATGCAATCGCGATGCTGAGCGTCGTCAGGATCACAATCGCGGAAGCGACCAGTAGCGCGACTCCAACCCAGAGCATCGCGGTACTGATGCGTTGAGCATTGTCCTGGATCTCTCGGATGACCTCACTCGCAAAGACCACGGTTCGAACGCCGGGTTTGGTTTCGAAGGTCTGGCCGAGTGCTTCAACAGCCCCGGCATCGACATCGGTCGGCCTCACCCGGAAACTCGGAGGCATAGTTTCCGGAGAGATGTTCTCGAGTAGTTCTGGATCGCCGGCAAAGAACTCACGGAACTCTTCGAACGTCTCTTCTTTGGTGACGAACGTGAACGTCTCGATGCCGCTCCCCTGGCTGTCGGTGAGCAACGTCTCGATCGCATCGATCTCGCCCGCTTCGGCGTCGGCCTTCATAAAGACCACAAACTCGATGCCACCCTCCCAACGCGCAGTTGCGTTGTCTACCCCTCGAGCTACCAGCTGCGAGGTGCCAAAAAGGCTGAGCGATACTGCAGCAACCAGAATCGAAGCGAGCGTGAGAGCTACGTTGCGCCAGATGTTTTGGCTTGTTTCGCCAAGTAGGAAACGAATCTTTCCGATCATCGGTACTGACCTCCAGATTGGTCACGAACAATTCGTCCGTCACTGAGTTCGATTACCCGTCGACGCATCGTGTCGACAATGCCGCGATCGTGAGTTGCCATAACAACGGTGGTTCCGGTTCGGTTGATGCGGTCCAGTAGACGCATGATCCCAACCGCAGTGTCGGGGTCGAGGTTGCCCGTCGGCTCATCGGCAAGAAGAATTAGGGGTCGGTTCACAAATGCGCGAGCGATTGAAACACGCTGTTGCTCGCCGCCAGAGAGTTCATCTGGCAAACGGTGCGCCTTTTCGGACAGGCCAACAAGGTCGAGGATCGCTGGAACCTGTTGATCGATGACGCTCTTTGGTCGGCCGATTACCTCGAGCGCGAACGCGACGTTGTCTGCAACGTTGCGCTTGGGGAGCAGACGGAAGTCCTGAAAAATGCAGCCGATGTTGCGGCGCAGGAACGGAACCTTCCAGCTCGACAGCCCAACAATGTCTTTGCCCGCGACAAAGACCTTTCCTGTGGTTGGGCGCTCCTCACGGTTCAGCAACCGGATAAAGGTTGACTTACCCGAGCCGGACTGACCAACGAGAAAGACGAACTCGCCTTTTTCGATTTCAGCCGACGCGTCGATCAATGCTGGGGAGTCAGCGTTGTATTCCTTGCTGACATTTTCTAACCGGATCATGTGGGGGGCTCAGCTTCCGAACGATTCCAACGAAGATAGGACTCAATAAATGGGTCCAAGTTTCCGCCTAAGACGGACTCAACATTACCTGTTTCATGCTCCGTGCGGAGGTCCTTAACCATTTGATATGGCTGGAGCACATAGGAACGAATCTGGGAACCGAAGCCGACGTTGCTGTTATCGCCGCTAATCGCAGCGATTTCTTCGTCTCTCTTTTGCCGTTCCCGCTCGAGAAGCTTGGCTGCCATCATCGCCATAGCTTTGTCCTTGTTTTGGTGCTGGCTGCGTTCGTTCTGACAGCTCGTCACCAGTCCTGTCGGGATGTGGGTGATTCGCACTGCCGAATCGGTGACGTTGACGTGCTGGCCTCCAGCGCCCGACGACCGGAACGTATCGATACGGAGGTCCTTTTCGTCGATATCGATCTCGTTTGCCATCTCTTCGAAGAACGGGGTCACAGCCATTGCCGCAAATGCTGTCTGGCGCTTGCCTTCGCTATTGAATGGAGAGATTCGTACCAACCTATGCACACCGTGTTCGCCCTGTAAAAGCCCGTATGCGTGGCGGCCTTTGATCATGAACTCCGCCGAGGAAATCCCCGCTTCGTTGCCGTCAGAGGCGTAGAGGAGTTCGTAGTCGAAGCCGCGACCGTCAGCCCAACGCTGATACATACGCAACAGCATCTCGGCCCAGTCTTGAGCATCGGTGCCGCCTTCCCCGCTCTTGATCTGGCACACGGCATCGCGCTCGTCGAACTCGCCAGTGAACAGTGCACGCAGCTCGAGCGATTCGAGCTGGCCTGTCATTCCCGAAACGATCTCTTCGATCTCGGTAATGAGCGATTCGTCGGCTTCCTCGGCAGCCATCTCCGACAGTGTCTCGGCATCTTCGATCGAGGCGTTCAGTTGGTCGAACAACGTGATGTCGTCGTTGATCGACGAGAGTTCGGTCTGCACCTGCCGAGCCGCATTCGGGTCGTCCCAGAGGTCGGGCCGAGACATCTCAGCTTCCAGCTGAGGCTGGCGGGCTCGCTGATCTTCGATTCGAAGATAGCCAGCTGCCTCGTCGAGGCGCGCTCGGAGCGCGGTGAAGGTGTCGGAGAAATCCTGCATGGTGTGGTCTGGGTCGGTTAGCGACCGTGACAGTGCTTGAACTTACTACCGCTTCCGCACGGACAGCGTTCGTTGCGCCCGACATTCTCAAACTCGTCGTTGACCTTTGGCGTAGGCGCAGGCGCCGCTTCGGCCTTTGCTGGCTGCGAATCGCCGTCGGCTGGGGCAGCTGCCTTGCGTGTGGTCGCCCCCGCCTTTCGTTCGGCGCGGGCCTTCATTACAGCGGCCTTTACCTGATCTGGTTGGAGCTGAGCTGGTTGAACCGAAGCGTCCTTGCGTTCGCTCGGCACTTCGATGATCTTCGGATCCAGCTTGATGCCGGCATCCTGTGGAGGTTCTTGCTCTTTCTCTTTGACCTCGACGTGCATGACGTAGCGGACGAACTCGTTGTCGATGCTCTCGAGCATCTGGCCAAAGATTTCGAAACCCTCGCGCTGCCACTCGGTGGCTGGATCCTTCTGACCCATTGCTCGAAGGTGGATGCCCTGACGGAGGTGATCCATTGCATGGAGGTGATCTCGCCAACGCTGATCGATCAGGCGAAGCATCACCTGACGCTCAACCTGGCGCATGATGTTCTCGCCAACGAGTTCTTCGCGGCCTTCATAACGAGCCACCGCATCGTCTACGAGCGTGTTCGTGAGCGAGACCGGATCGGACTCGCTGGCGAAGGCGGCAGCGTCGAGTTCGCTTGGCCAATAGCCCTTTACTTCGGACTCGAGCGTTTCGACGTCCCACTGATCGGGCGCAGCGTCGGCTGCGTGTGCGTGAACGAGGTTGTCGACTAGCTCGCCGATCGTCTCGAGCGCTTCCTCGCGAAGGTCTTCACCTTCGAGGATGCGACGACGGCGCTCGTAGATGACCTTGCGCTGCTCGTTCATCACCTCGTCGTACTTGAGCA
>CAZHUR010000325.1:0-3748 GCA_964535395.1 uncultured Acidimicrobiales bacterium | reverse complement strand
CCCACGCTGCTTCCGCCTCACGTCGAGGCTCTCGGTGCCAAGGTGTCGCACAGCCTCGACGCCGTATTGGCCGAAACCGATGTGCTCTACCTGCTTCGCATGCAGCACGAACGCATGGACCAGGCCCTCGTGCCCTCGCTCGGCGAGTACCACCGCAGCTTCGGCCTGACGTTGCAACGAGCAAAGCAACTCAGTTCGAGCGCGCTGATCATGCATCCCGGCCCCATGAATCGGGGAATCGAGATCTCGCCCGAAGTGATCGACGACGCTCGGGTCCGAGTACTCAATCAAGTCGCGAATGGCGTGACCGTGCGCATGGCGGTTCTCTATCTGGTCGTTGGCTCGAACGTGGGGGTCATCTGATGAGCACACTCTTCTCTGGAGGATCGATCGTCGGACCGAACGGCGTTGAACGATCAGACGTTCTGATTACCGGCAACTCGATCGTCGCCACGGGAACCAACATCCCCGTTCCCGACTCGGCAAGGAGAGTCGACATCACCGGGATGATCGTTCTCCCCGGCCTCGTAGACATCAACGCACATTTGCGCGAACCAGGAAACGAAGAAGCCGAAACGATCGAAACCGGCACACGGGGTGCTGCCCTCGGCGGTTTCACTGCAGTGGTGGCAATGCCCAGCACAAACCCGACGATCGATTCTCCGTCGGTCGTACGAGATGTGCTCGCCCTATCTGAAGGAGCATCCTGCGAGGTGCTTCCCGCGGCAGCCCTTACGGTTGGCCGGAAGGGCACCTTGCTGACCCCGATGGGAGAGTTAGCAGCGGTCGGAGTTCGCATCTTCACCGATGACGGCATTGGAGTGCAGAACCCGCAGATGATGCGCTCGATTATGGAGTACGCAACCGGTCTTGCGGCAGTGACCAACGGTGAGCCGATCGTGCTCGCTCAGCACTGCGACGTGAGCACACTCAGCGAACAGTGCCATATGCACGAGGGTGAGTGGTCGACGCGGCTCGGCATGGCTGGCCAGCCGGTTATTGCAGAAACGTTGATGATGCAGCGTGACGTTGCGCTCGCCGAACTCACCGGCGCACGCATTCACTTTCAACACGTGTCTTCGGCCGCCGGTGTAGAGATCATCCGTGAGGCCAAGGCCTCGGGGCTTGCGATCACCGCCGAGGCCACCACACATCACTTCACGCTTACCGATGCCGCCTGCGCTGGGTACGACCCGGTCTTTAAGGTGCACCCGCCTCTGCGAACCGCAGACGATGTGGCCGCCATTCGCGAGGGGCTCGCCGACGGCACGATCGATTGCATCGCGACCGATCACGCCCCACACGAGCCGCACACGAAGGAATTTTCCTTCGACCATGCACCAGCGGGGATGCTCGGCTTCGAAACGGCCATCTCGGTGGCGATCAACGAGCTGGGCCTACCGATCGAGAAGATCGTCGAGCTGATGAGCTATCGCCCCGCCGAGATTGCGGGCATTGCAGATCGTCACGGCCAGCCGGTCGCAGCGGGCAATCGGGCGAACCTCTGTGTGCTCGACATGGAGCAGCGCTGGACGGTTCGCGGCACCGAGATGGCAAGTCGAAGCCACAACACGCCCTATGAAGGACGCGAGCTGACCGGACGCGTGGTCCACACGATGTTCGACGGAGAAATGACGGTCTACCAAGGAGAGCCAACACGATGAGCGAAGTGACCGAAGCAGCCCTGGTGCTCGCTGACGGAACATTGTTCGAAGGAGATGCGTTGGGTGCGGTGGCACCCAACGGAGTTCGCACAGGAGAGGTCGTCTTCAACACGGTGATGACCGGCTACCAAGAAGTGCTCACCGACCCGAGCTATGCGGGCCAGATCATCACGTTCACCTACCCACACATTGGCAACTACGGCGTAAACCAGACCGATCACGAGTCGCGAGCGTCATTTTGTCGTGGCGTAATTATTCGCGATCCGGCACGCCGAGCCAGCAACTATCGAAGCGATCAAGAGTTTGAGGACTACTTGGTTGCAAACAACATCTCGGGAATCGCGGGAATCGACACGCGCCGTCTGACCCGACACATCCGCGATCTCGGTGCAATGCCCGGAGCGTTCGGCACGGCCGACGAAGCAACTCTGCTCGAAGCGGCCCAATCAGAGCCTGGAACAGATGGCATAGACCTGGTGTCCACCGTGACCTGTGCAGAGCCGTACCGCGTCGAGGGGGACGGCGGTCGCACGATCGTGGCGCTCGACTTTGGTATCAAGACCTCGATCCTCGAGCAGCTGAAGCGAATTGGATCGATCCACGTGATGCCTGCGAGTACCCCGGCCACTGACATCATGGCGCTCAACCCAGATGGCGTGTTTCTTTCGAACGGCCCAGGCGACCCAGCGCCGCTGGGCTACATCCGAGAAACGATCGCCGAGCTGCTTGGGAAGGTTCCGATCTTCGGCATCTGCCTCGGCCACCAGTTGCTGGCAGCGACGCTCGGCGCCACAACGTACAAGCTGCCTTTTGGTCATCACGGCGGTAACCACCCGGTCATGCGCTTGCGCGACCGCAAGGTAGAGATCACCTCGCAGAACCACAACTACGCGGTGAAGGAAGCATCATTGGTCGACGCAACCCTGACCCACATCAACCTGAACGATCAGACGGTTCAAGGTTTGGCGTGCACCGACGTTCCGGCATTCAGTGTTCAGTACCACCCCGAAGCCGGCCCCGGCCCTCACGACAGTCGGTACCTTTTCGACGACTTCGAGAACTTGATGGACTCGGGCAACCTCGTAGGGGAGCGCATCAATGCCTAAGCGCACAGACATCTCATCAATTCTACTGATCGGCTCGGGTCCGATCGTCATTGGTCAGGCGTGCGAGTTTGACTACTCGGGCACGCAGGCCTGTCGCATTCTGCGCGAGGAGGGATATCGGGTCATCCTCGCAAACTCGAATCCGGCAACGATCATGACCGATCCCGACTTTGCAGATGCCACCTACGTCGAGCCACTCACGGTCGGCGTTCTCGAAGCGATCATCGCGAAGGAAAAGCCCGACGCGCTCCTTCCGACGCTGGGCGGCCAAACTGCGCTCAACCTCGCCATGGATCTCGAAGAGGCCGGTGTGTTGAAGGCTCACAATGTCGAGTTGATCGGCGCCGATGCTGAGGCGATTGACACTGCTGAGAACCGCGACAAGTTCAAACAGGCCATGATCGAGATCGGCCTGGATGTTCCAAAGTCTGGGATTGCCCACGACATGGAACGCGCCCGAGAGATTGTGGCGGAGCTGGGTCTGCCGATCATCATTCGCCCCGCGTACATCCTCGGCGGCAAGGGGACCGGCATTGCCGAGACAGAAGAAGAATTCGAGAAGGTAGCTGCTGCGGGCATCGACGCAAGCCCGATCGGCGAGATCCTGATCGAAGAGTCGATCCGGGGCTGGAAAGAGTACGAGTTGGAGGTCATGCGCGATCATGCTGACAACCAGGTCGTCGTCTGCTCGATCGAGAACATCGATCCAATGGGAGTCCATACCGGCGACTCGATCACCGTTGCGCCAGCCCAAACGTTGAGCGACGTCGAGCTACAAGAGATGCGTGACGCTGCCTTTGCGGTGATGCGTCGAGTCGGCGTCGAAACGGGTGGGTCGAACGTACAGTTTGCTGTCGACCCCGAGACCGGACGTCAAGTGGTTATCGAAATGAACCCCCGTGTGTCTCGGTCATCGGCGCTCGCGTCGAAAGCGACCGGATTTCCGATCGCCAAGATCGCAGCTCGACTGGCGATTGG
>CAZHUR010000324.1:0-3779 GCA_964535395.1 uncultured Acidimicrobiales bacterium | reverse complement strand
ACGCCGAGCGTGAGTGACACAACCGGAATCAGGTACGTGATGAACGAGGCCCGAATTCCGCCCACACGACCCACGAGCGCTGCCATGATCCAGTAGGCCAACCCGGTCCCGACTGCCCCGAGGAAGAGCACCGCTGCGATTGGACCGACCGACCACTCGTTCTCGCCGATCGTGAACAAGCCGAAGGGAAGCACCCACAGCGTGGCCAGTCCAAGCATGACGGTCATGATGTTGATCGGACCGTACTTTGCCTGCAACGGTGACGCGAGGTTGACCGCAAAGCCGTAACAGGCTGTGGCGGCGAGCACCATCAAGACGCCACGCAGCTCGGTCGAACCTCCGCCGCTCGATCCGAGGCTGATGAGGATGATGCCGAAGAAGCCCGCAGCGATACCGGCGAGCTGGACGCCTCTGGGAGCCACCTTCACAAGCAAGGCTGAGACAAGCCCGGCAAACACCGGCGTAGCGCCATTGAGCAATCCCGTGACGGCCGAGTTGATGTGCTCTTGGGCCAACGGGAAGAGCGTGAAGGGCACAGCAACCCACAACAACGACAGCAAGAAGACCGAGCCGTAGTCCTCTCGTTCAATCGACTTTCCACCGCCACGGATCGCACGGATGACAAAGAGCGTGATCGCCCCGACGCCGACACGTCCGAGGGTCACCGTTCCGGGGGTGAGGCCTTCTAACGCTTCGGCAATGAGCAGAAACGATGCGCCCCAGATCAGAGAGACACTCACGAAAAGACCCCAGTCGGGCCCTGTGAACGAATCGTCGTTCGCAGCGTCGACCGCTTGGAACATGGTCTTCTGTTGAGTCACTCGTCCAGTCTCGCAGTGGATGGACCGAAACACGAGCAGGTTTCGGACATCCAACTCGGCCTCGGTCTGATAGACCACCCCAATGGCCCTTCATCCTCAAGCAGAGCTCCTAATCGCCGCCGCCGCGGCAGCTGACCTGCCAGCGATCGAGACCCTCTCCCCCGAAGAGGCTCGGCGGTTGTTCAACCTGAGGTCTGCCGAACTCCCGGCGACTCCACGAATCGGAGAGGTCACCGACCGGACAATCCCTGGCGCCGGTGGCGATCTCGTCATCCGCATCTACCGCCCGGTCGATGTCGGGCCTGCTTCAGGCGAAGGGGTTCCAACACCGGCCCTGATGTTCTTTCACGGCGGTGGCTGGGTGATCGGCACGATCGGCACACACGACGTCGTGTGCCGGGCACTCTGCGAGGCAACGGCAGCGACGGTGGTGTCGGTCGACTACAGGCTTGCTCCCGAAAGCCCGTTCCCAGCTGCCGGTGACGACTGCACAGCTGCCACAAAATGGGTTGGCGAACACGGTGTGGAGATTGGTGTCGACGGCTCGCGACTAGCCGTGTGCGGCGACAGCGCTGGAGGCAATCTGGCCGCGGTCGTGGCCCTCGACTGCGCCGATGGTCCAAAGATCAGCGCCCAAGCCCTCGTCTACCCGGCGGTCGACGCGACCCGCGAGAGTTCTGGCTCACTCGTCGACAACGCAGATGGATACCTGCTCACTACGGCGGCCATGGCCTGGTTCTACGACCACTACGTTCCCGATGTTGGCGACCGGTCAGACCCACGTTGCTCTCCCCTGCTCGGCGACCTCGCTGGCCAGCCGCCGGCGATCGTCATCACCGCAGAGTTCGACCCGCTTCGAGACGAGGGTGCCGATTACGCAGCGAAGCTACGAGCAGCCGGTGTTGAGACCGAGCACATCGACGTTGCTGGTCAGGTGCACACGTTCTTCACCCAGGTCGGTGTGTGCAATGCAAGCCAGGACTCGGTCGATCACATTGCAGAGTTCCTGGCCAAACACTGGTGACCGTGCTCGTCGTCGTTGCCGCAGCAACCCGATTCTGAGGTTATTGCTGTTCTGCGGAAGGTTTGTTGTTTGGTGTTGGCCGTGGTGTGCGTTCGGCGAGGGGTGGGCCGGCTGCTTTGTGTTTGTTGTCGGGGTCGCAGAGCATGCGGAGGTCGCCCAAGGTTGTTTGTTGGGTGTGGCTGAAGGGTTTGTGGTGGTCGGCGCGTAGCCATTGGATGGGTGCGTCGCAGCCTGCGGTTTCGCATTGGCCTCTTGGGCATCGACACAACAAGGCGGCTTCAACGCAAATCTGGACCTGCGGCCGCACCTTCGAATTATTAACGCTTCAGAAAATCAGCGATCCGGCGCCGAGCTCGGCCAGTTCTACTCCGCTCCAAGGGAAAATGTGCCAATTGCATGCGGTGTCGAAAATGGTCAGTTCTTTATGACACTGCCACTGACAGCGCTCATCCTGTCCACCATTGAGGATCGTCCTGTGGTCGACGACGGAGCCATGATCGACCGGGAATCATCCTTTAGCTCTGTTCGTTCGGTGTCGATGTGTTTTGGTAGCGACAATTAGTGAGAGGGGAGGCTATGGCTGCAACGGGCAACATCACCGAAGACCTCGAAGCAATCCATGAACTCGTTCGCCCGGGCACGTACGGGTTTGAGGTCTATGAGCGTGATGGTCTGGTTCCGTGGTCGCCGCCTGCGACAGAAGATGTCATCGAAGCTGCACTAGCGCGCCTGCCAGAGCTGCCTGACGAAGTGGTCGAGATCTTTCGCGTCAGCGCAAACGTAGAGGCTGCCGCTTTGCGGTTCCAGGATGGTTTTGACGGTGTGCAGCGGTACTCGCGACAAGAGCAGGTAGACCACATCGGGTGCCCGATTTTTTTCAGTAATGGTGTGACTGAATTCGTGGAGCATGATGGAGATTGGGTGCCGGATGGCGACTTCTTGCACATCGGCCTGGACGTCAGTGTTGCAACCGGCGGCCCACACACTGGCATCGTCTACTTAGCGGCTTTCGAGGGATGGCAACGGGTTGCGTACAGACTTTCGGATGTAATTGCATGCACCCGTGAGCTCTACGAGAATGGCTGGTTCGAGCATTGGGGCCTTACTGGCCTGCGTGACACCACCGAGAGATACAACGTTCTCTACGGCGAGCTTGTAGTGCCCGCAGTGCAGCGTTGGCATTGCAGTCCCCGCGTCGCCACCGTGATGCGTCACGTCGAACCATCACGACCACCGGACGTGTAGAAGGCGTCAGGTTTAGCTCTGTACGGTCGGTGTCGATGTGTTTCGGGAGCTACAACTAGCGAGAAGGCTCAAATGGCTGCGACAGGAAACATCACCGAAGACCTCGAAGCAATCCGTGAGCTCGTTCGCCCTGGAACGTACGGATTCGAGGTCTATGAGATTGAGGGTTGGTTTCCTTGGTCGCCGCCTGCGACCGAAGAAGAGATCGAAGCTGCGCGTGCACGCGTGCCTGGGCTACCAGATGAAGTGCCAGAATCGTCTCGTTGCGGTGGAGATCGGAGACAATGGTTTCATCGTCAGCGCGAATCCAGGGAGTTCTGTTGAGTGACAATTGAAGCGATTCGAGTTATGGCGGATTACAACAGCTGGGCACTGTGGGTTGGTATTGACAACACTCGTCCGGTCGACGTTGGGCTTTCGAGCGACTTGTCGGAGTCTTTGGACCGTTGGGCGCAGGTGTATTCATCGACCCTCGATCAGACATACCCTCCCGATAGTGGCTTCACCACGAAACTGGAGCGTGAGCTTTGGGTGCGCTGGGGGTTGTCGCTCACCGAGCAAGTGGCAAACCAGCTCGGCCGAGAGGTTGCGTATTGCCACGACGTTTCTGATCAGAGCGGTGGCCACCGCATCATCGTGACACCGACGAAGACTACGGGGAACCTGTGAGTGGCTAATGACCGCATACG
>CAZHUR010000323.1:0-3790 GCA_964535395.1 uncultured Acidimicrobiales bacterium | reverse complement strand
GTGCTGGATAGCCACGCGGCTCACGCAGCATGGCGAGGCGAATGTGGTCGGCGTTTGCCTCAAGCCATTGCATCTTCTCGAGCATCGTGCCCGCTGGCAATTCTGGCATCCCGCTCGTGATCACCCGGCCGGGTTCGCCTTCAGCATGAACATCAATAGCGGTCAGGCGCAACATGGGCGTCCCGTCACTCATCGGTTACGACGCGATCAGCAGCGTCGCGCAACAAGATGACCTGATGGTCATACGGGATCTCGATTCCGGCGGAGTCGAACGCTTTTTTGATCTGGGCGCGAACCTCGCGGGCAACAGCGAACTGCTCCGAGGGTTCGGTCTTGACCCGTGCTCGGATCACGACCGAACTACCCGCTAACTCTTCGACGCCGAGCACCTCGGGCTCTTCGATGATCGTGGTGTGCGGCGCTCCGTGCATCCAGATGTCGTCGAGCACCTCTTTGATGACTGCGGTTGCTTCGTCGATGTCTGTGTCGTACGAGACGTTGAAATCGAAAACCGAGCGCGACCAGACCTGCGAGTAATTGCCAACGCGTTGAATCTCGCCGTTCGGAACCGTCCATAAGACACCCTCGATGTCGCGGATGCGGGTGGTTCGAAAGCCGACCTCCTCGACGATACCCGTGGCATAGGAAACGTCGATGATGTCGCCCACGCCGTATTGGTCTTCGATGATCACGAAGATACCCGCCAGAAAGTCCTTGACGATCGATTGAGCGCCAAAGCCAAACGCTATGCCAGCAATGCCCGCGCTTGCGATGAGTGGACCCAGCGAAATCCCGACCTCGCCGAGCACGATGAACAGTGTGGTCGTCCACACGACGATCGACACGAGGCTCTCGAGAATCGCTCCGAGGGTCACCGCACGCTGACGGGCCCGATCGTTGTCGAGATCGATAGCCCGCCCGACCGTGTGACGAAATGACTTTGACTGTTCCTGCTCATCGGCACGACGGCGGACGCTTCGCTCCGCGACCTCGCCAGCAAACTTCCCGACGATTCCGCGCAACACCCGAATGATGACCCACGCAACGACGATGATGAACAGGATTCGAAGCGGGCGGTCCAACAACCAATCGGCTGCCAGCGCCCAGGTCTCGCTTCCGGTTTGCTCAAACGCCCAGCGACATATCAGGCCCCCATCGAGGCCACAGACGGTATCGGCGGTGGTGGGGAGGCTCTGAATTTCTACGTCGTCCTGGAACGCTCCGACAATGACGTGCGTGTTCAACTTCGCCGAACCTCGATCCATGGAATCTCCTTGTCGACCCGAGGCTCTCCCGGCAGACCCAGGACCTGCTCACCCAAGATGTTGCGCATGATCTCTGACGTACCGCCCTCGATACTGTTCGCACGAGCTCGCAGGAAGGCGTACCGCGGCCCACTATCGGTTCCGCCGACATCGAGCGTGTCCGGAGCCCGGTAGCTGAAATCGTAATCGACCTGGCCGGACATTCCGAGCAGTTCGACAGCCATCTCGTACACATCTTTGTTGAGCTCGGCGAACATGGTCTTGCCGACAGAGCCTTCGGGACCAGGGTTGCCGACCTTGCGATTCTGAGACGCCCGCATGTTGGTCAGGCGCAACGCTTCGGCGCGAGTCCACAGCTTCATGACCTTCTCGCGCCGCACAGGGGTCTTCTCGTGCTCAGGAAGCTTGTTCCACTCCGCCAGAAGTGCGCCCACGCTTCCCCCGCCACGCTTTGGCGTGCCCCCGCCGATTGCTGTGCGCTCGTTCATCAGCGTCGTGAGCGATGCCCGCCAGCCCTCTCCAACCTCGCCGATTCGGAAGCTGTCAGGAACTCGAACGTCGGTGAGATACACCTCGTTGAACTCGGCCTCACCCGTGATTTGTCGCAACGGCCGAACCTCAACTCCATCGGCGCGCATGTCGACGGCGAAGTAGGTCATGCCCTTGTGTTTTGGCAGTTGTGGATCGGTTCGGACAACCAACATCCCGAAGTCGGCCAAGTGCGCCAGCGTGTTCCACACCTTTTGACCGCTCACGACCCACTCGTCACCGTCCTGTATTGCCTTAGCGGCAAGACCGGCGAAGTCGGATCCGGCTCCGGGTTCTGAGAAGAGCTGGCACCAGCGTTCTTCACCGGTGAACATCGGCCGCAGGAATCGGTCCTGCACCTCCTCAGAACCGTGAGCGACGATCGTTGGCCCCGCAAGATGGCGGAAGAACAACGTTGGGTCTTCGGGCTCGCGGCCCGCCTCGACGAGGCGCTTTTCGATGTGACGCTGCAACTTCGGCGCAAGGCCCATACCCCCGCGTCCGACCGGAAAATGAACGACTCCCAGTCCGGCATCAAACTGATGGCCTCGGAACTCGATCGTGGAGACTTCCTTTGGGTCATGTTCTTCGAGCAGGGCATCGATGGCGGCGTCGATTTGTTCAAGAGATTTGTCCACCCCCGCACCGTAGCCAGACATGACCATCCCTACCTAGGCAGAGGGGCTGCTACTACGATTACATCCACGGAGGGGCCTAGAGCGGGCTTAGTACAGGAGACCACCGCGTCATGACCGCCCACATACCAGCATCGATCAATCTTTCTGATCCTGCTGGCAACTCAGCCGAACAAGACCAGCGAGTACTTCTCGCAGTGGTCGATCAGCTCAATGTTGTGACCCAGCGTCTTCACGAGCTGGAATCTCAGATTGCCAAAGGCTCGGTCATCATCACCGAACCAACGCCGATCACCCCAGCACGTGCCCCATTGAGCGCGGTCACGAACAACACATCCTCAGGCTGGCAACCAGCGCCCTAGCGACTCGGGGCGAGCTATCGGCTAAGCCTGGGCGGTGCCCCGAGCGGGCACGCACCGAAGGTGCAAGAGCGGGAAAGACTGATCAGGCGTGCCGATAAAATCGCGAGCGGAGCGAGCTATCGGCTAAGCCTGATCACACGGATCAAGCAGTATCGGAATCTTCGGGGTCGGCCTCTGCGTCGGCTTCAGCTGCTGGTTCGCCGCCACTATCGAGTGCTTCGACTTCGCTCAGCAAATCTTGAAGATCGTCGATCGCCTCGTTCTGCAGACGCTCGAACTCGGCAAAGTCCGGTAGAGATTCTTCAGCTTCGTCGAACTGTTCCAGTGCATCGTTGAGTCGAGCAATAAGTTCTTCAGGCAACTCGTCGATGTCGATGCGTCCGCTGAAGTCTTCTTCGGGGTCTGCATCACCAATGTCGATCGGTGCACCCGTTCCGAGCAAGGAAGCAGCCTCTTCACGACTGATGTTGTACAACTCGGCAAGGGCAGACTCATAGCTCGGTCCAAATCCGAGGCTTTGCTCTTGAACGACCGCAACAAACTGGACAAGCGGTTCGGTCACGGTGTCAGCGGAGCTCGCGAGCGGTTCACGACGGACATAGAACGGCCTCACATAGACCACGGCTTCCTCGACGAGCAGCGGCATCAAGTTTCCGGACAAGAACTCAGAACCGCTCTGTCCAAGCTCGGTGCTTTCCTCAGAGATTTCGGGGTCAGAAGCCAAACTCTCGTCGATCTGAACCGGGCCACTCGCAGACGAGTTCTCGCCAACACTCAGTTCGTACTGGCGAATCTCGGGCACACCTCTCTCGTCGACTCGGCCAATGAAATAGGCCTTGAGCTCGGGACGGTTGACCGGGACGAAGGTGCGGGACACGAGGTAGCTGACATCTTCTTCGTCGGGAAGTTGCGTTACTTGGTAGTACGGGTCGACCGGGCTCGACGTGAGCGTTGTGGTGCCGGTGGTGTCGGTGACTGCAATCGTGCCGCCATCTGACTC
>CAZHUR010000322.1:0-3798 GCA_964535395.1 uncultured Acidimicrobiales bacterium | reverse complement strand
CACACTCATCTTGGAAGCAGGCGACGTCGTCGTTGCTCAGTACATCGAGGAACACCAACTCAGCGACCGAACGAACCGTCGCCTCACAACCGCCATTTTCACAGCGTCGGAGACCGCTCCGAATGGGCTCATGTGGCGCCGAGTTCACGAGACTTGGATCGACCGAGGCACTCCATAGGACATCGTCTCACGAGCAGAGCTAAGGTCTCGGATATGGAGACCTCTGAGCGCACTATCGATACGGCAACCGACGACGGCGACATGGCAGTTGTGATCACCGAGCCGGCTGGCGCACCACCCGAGGGTGGCTGGCCCACGGTGCTCTGGTACATGGACCTTCCAGGCATTCGCACCCACCTCCGGGAGGGCATGGCGCGATTGGCTGGCGAAGGATATCGAGTCGTGGCCCCCGATCTTCACCACCGGTTGGGCCGGCTTCTTCATAAGGAGCCCAAGGACATGGGGCAGCCAGGGGCGAAAGAAGAAATGTTTGGCTGGCTCGGAGTCATGACCGACGACCAAATCCAACACGATGGCGAACGGGCCCTCGATGCGGCGGGCCTGGGTAGCGATGACACGTTCCTGATCATCGGCTTCTGTTTGGGTGCTCGCGCTGCCTACCGCACCGTCGAGCGACACCCCGGACGCGTTCTTGCCGCATCATCTTTCCACCCGTCGAATATCGCCGACGACGAACCCGATTCACCCCACCTCACCGCAGGCGACTGCACGATACCGATGTACTTCGGCATTGGCGAAGCAGACCAGATGCAGTCGATCGCCAAGCACCAACGCTTCATCGATGCGGTTGCGCCACATTCATATGTCGAGATCGAGACGTTCCCGGGCGCCGACCATGGCTACACGTGGCCGGGCACGCCGAATTACAACGAGAACGCTGCCGAGACGAGCTGGGCGAAGACCTTTGCACTCTTTTCGAAAGCTCTCGCCTAACGCTGCAGATCGACAACGTCGGCTGCACTAGCCTCGAACGAGTTCTTACTCGGTGAATTCGGCTGCTTCTCGGACGTAGACGGAGAGTTCGATGTTGTCTTCGCTGAGAGGTTCAGGGGCGACCATCGTCGTCACGAGCTCAAAGCCCTCTGGGAAATTGATCCCGCAGTCGATAAGGCCCTGGCGAATCGGTCCCCAGCTGGCCGGGTCGTCCGACTCGGTCACAAGAACCACGTCGCCGGTGGGGGTGTCGCCGTCTTCAAGGCATGCGCCAGAGATGGTCTCGGCCGCAGCTTCGGGACCGTTCACCAAGCTGTACCAAGGAAATCCAAGGCCGGTGCCCTCTAGCGCAAACGGCACGACCGGGCGGACCCAGAACGAGATGACCGTCGGCTCCGGACCGACCTGTTGCCGCAGCGCCTCAAGATCATGGAGGAGTTCCTGGGTAGTTTCATCAACCCACAATCCCTCGAAGCGACCACTTGTGACTTCAACCGGGTTCTCAGCAAACCTCGTTCGAGCTGGGTTCGCGAGGCTCTGGTTGAGCAGCCAAGGCAGAGCGGCGAGCATCACACCGACCGCAACAAGCGCAACGCCGCGTCCCCTCCATGCAGGAAGGCTTGGCAACGTCACCCAGAGGCCCGCGACCCAGAACGTCGCAAGAGGAAGCGCTGTGAGAAACACGGGAAGGAACGAGCCGACGGCCAGCAGCACCGGCAGTGCCAAGAGCGCTACAGGAATCGACAGTCCGCGAAGTCGCTCGAAGCCGCCCTTACCCCAGCCTGAGGCGAGCAGTACTAGAACTGCACTGCCGCAGGTGAACGCAAGGTAGGTTCCCCACGTGTTTGCTTCGACGAATTGCGGCTGTCGAAACACCAGCTGAGTCAGAATCACCACTTGTGATGCAACCGCGAAGATCACCAATAAGAAACCTACGCTGCGCCCCAACCGCTTAAAGAACAACAGGCTCAGTGCCGTGGCGAGGATCAAGCCACTACCGGCGAAAATTCCTCTTTGAAGCCAAAGTGCGTAGCGGGACAGAAGCGCCGCAGGCGAATACGGCCCACCACTCAGATCGCTGGTTCCGCTGATGAGACCTCGAAACAACACACCAACATCGAGAACTGCGAAATGGATAAGAGCTAACGAGCCAGCCGCCCCAACCACGCCGGCTCCGATGAGGGAGCGGGTCTTGCGCCATCCGAAATGCTCCACGAGCGGCCAAATGAGCAACGGGGCTGAGCCGACGGCAGCTGTCCAACGCACGATCACAGCGAGCACGAAGAGACCGCCGACAAGTGCGGCTAGCAGCGCATCTGTCGAGGGTCGAGACTCGCTGCCTACAAGCCACAGCAGGACGGACACGAGAAGGGTGAAGATGATGCCGCCAAGTTGGTCGTAGCCGAAGCCATTTACGGCGTAGATCCACACTGCAAAGCCGCTCAACGTCACGCTGAACACGACGGTCAGACCGGCGGCGGTTCCTGCGAACACTTCGCCGTTGTTGCGCCCGCGCAAGTAACGCAAAAGGCTGATTCCCAAGATCACATCCACGCCGATATCGAGGATCGCTCGCAGGATGCGAAAGCCGATGACCGATTCTCCGGCGAGCGCCCAGAGCGGAGCCAAGAGAACGTGGAACCCGCTCGGAGACCGAATCGCTGCTCGCGGGTCGTCGGTCATCAGCAGATACAGCGACTGATCTGCCAGTTCGATGTATTTGTTTGCGTTGGCGAACACGAGGACAGCCGACGCGACAGTTGCAAAGACGCTCAGAATTGCGGCTCCGGTGAAGTCCGCCTTGCCCAACATGGCGGTCTCGGGAAGCGTTGTTTCATCACCCGATTCATCGGGCACACGAGGCTTCGAAGTTATGAGACCGGCCATCGTGTCTAGATCGGTGGTTTTCCGAGGTTCTTGAGGGGTCAGCCCTCCCCTTCTCGCACGTACACGAACAGTTCGACCGCGCCTGGCGCGGTCATTGTGTCGATGAGTTGGAAGTCGTTCGGGAAGTCGATTCCACAGTCGAGCAGAGCTCCCTGCACCGGCCCAAAGTTCGCCGGATTGGTTTCCTCAGTGATGAAAACCACCTGACCGCTCGGCACGTCGCCGTCCTCAAGGCAGGCGCCCGAGATCGTTGCCGCTGTTGCATTAGGCGACGTCCGGATGTTGTGCCAAGGGAACCCAATCGAGGTGCCGTCGAGGGCGAACGGGACGGCAGCCCGAGTCCAGAACGAGAGGACCGTCGGGTTCGGGTCGACTTGAACTCTGAGATCCTCGAGATCGTGGAGCAGTTGCTGAGTGACATCATCAACCAATAGACCTTCGAAGCGCCCGCGCTCGACGAGTACGGGAGAGTCCGTTGCCGTAGTTCGCGCTGGGGCTTCAAAGCTCTGGTGCAACAACCACGGCAGGAGCGACAGCATCACAACCGCGCTTGCCATCGCCCAGGTACGCAGACGCCCGTCGGGTTGATCGAGCAACAAGATCCACAACGCCGCAACCCAGAAAGCGGCAAGCGGAAGCGCTGTCAAAAATAGAGGGAGGAACGTTCCGGCCGCAGCTAACACCGGAATCGCCGTGAGAGTCGCAGGAACTGCGAGGTTGGGAGCGAGCCCGGTCCCACCACGTTTGCGGTGCGTGCGAAGGCGCAGAAGAACGAGCGCCACACTGGTTGTAGCCAAGTACGTGCCGACAAGGTTTGCTTCGTCGCTCTGCACGAAGCCGAACACTGTGTGGACGGTCGCGATGACCAGACCCGAGGCAACGAGCGCTACGGCTAACGCTGCACGAAAGCGATCTCGTTGCTGCAGAAGCACAAGGCACACCACGACAGCGATGAGC
>CAZHUR010000321.1:0-3799 GCA_964535395.1 uncultured Acidimicrobiales bacterium | reverse complement strand
ACCTCGACCAACCTGTTTTTGCGTTGGTAAACCTTCCAGAGGTTGTGAAAGGGGCGTTGTTTGCGCGTTACTCGCGAACGGCCAAGAGCCTGCGACGTCTATTCCTTGACGAGTTCCTCGAAGATCTCGATGTAAGCGGCGACAAGACCGTCGATGCATCAGCCGGGATGAGACGTGCCGAAGAGCTCTACGATCGCGTCTTCTTTCAGTACGGCGACGACAGCGTGGCACAACTCGGAGGAGTGCACCTGGCTTGTGAACAGGCCTCGAACGTTCTCACCAAAGTGCTCGAGTGGGGACGGATCATGTCCTATCTCGAACAGTCCACTCGCTACATCCGGTACGACCAGCGCACTGGCGGACGCTATCGATACTTCCGCGATCCCGATGTGTTGAACTCGGGACTGGGCACGCGTTATGTCGGCGAGATCGACAGGATGTTCGACATCTATAGCGGTTTGATTCCGGTGATGGAACAGTTCTTCAAAGACGCTGTCCCGAAGAAAACAACCGATGCAGACATTGCGTACAAGATGGCAATCCGTGCAAAGGCCCTCGATTCGATCCGAGGCTTGCTTCCAGCAGCCTCATTCTCAAACGTTGGCATCTACGGCAGCGGCCAGGCATATGAGGCCCTGTTGCTGAGAATGCGGGCGAGCGCTCTTCCCGAAGCGCGGGTCTATAGCGACCTGATGCTGACCGAGTTGCGCAAGGTCATCCCGTCGTTTCTCAAACGAGTCGATCTTCCCGATCGCGGACAGCTGACCTCGGAGTACCTTGCACACAACACGGCGGCTGTCGATGAGCTGAGTGAGCGTCTCCTCGATGTGTCAGCACCTGCAGCCAACGAATCGAGTGTCGACTTGGTCGACTTCGATCCCGATGCTGAGGTCAAACTCGTTACCGCCATGCTGTATCCGACCTCCACACTCAGCGAGCGAGAGATCGTCGACCAAGTTCACAACATGTCGGTCGAAGACCGTGTCGCGGTGATGAAGGCCTACGTCGGAGACCGCACGAACCGTCGTCACCGCCCAGGACGAGCTCTCGAACGCGTCGACTACCGCTTCGACATTCTCGGCGATTACGGCGCCTTCCGGGACCTTCAACGTCACCGCATGTGCACGATCGAGTGGCAGCGCCTTTCAACGCGCCACGGCTATGTCATGCCCGACGTGATCGACATGGTCCGCAAGACCGGGCAATACATCGATGTCATGGACCGGTCCGCAGACCTTCACAACGCTCTCGTGGACGAATTCCCTGACCAAGCTCCTTACGCTGTCGCCCTCGCGTACCGCATGCGCTACTCGATGCAAATGAATGCACGGTCAGCAATGCACATTCTCGAATTGCGCTCGGCCCCCCAAGGTCACCCCACCTATCGCTCGGTCGCCCAAGACATGCACCGCCTGATCGCGGAGCGCGCGGGACACAAAGCAGTGGCCGAAATGATGCTATTCGTCGACCATTCCGAAGACGCAGATCTTGAACGCCTAAACGCTGAGAATCGGGCGGCGAGCAGGACCTCATGAGAACTTGTTTCAAAAAAGTAGTGATGAAACGTTCCACACCTGCTCGTATGTGTCTATATTCCCCTCAGTTAATGCGCGTTAATGCGAGGAACGATGACCGAGTACGAACCTGAAGATCCCGAAGACGATGTCGCGGACATCGACGAGGCTGACCCAGATGATGTAGACGATCTTGACGAGATTGATCTCGATGATGACGACGAGATCGATCTCGATGATGACGACGACCTAGACCCTGCTGCGCTGGGCCTTGGCGACGATGACGACCTGGTTGATGATGATGATGACGACGACGACGAGGACGGCGTCGAAACGCCAACAGCAAAGCCCGGAGCTGAAGAAGAAGAAGATGACGACGACGACGAAATCGAGGCTGACCTCGACGCGATCTTGAAAGATCGCCTCGACGCCGGCGACGACGAGGACGAAGACGAAGAAGAGGAAGAAGAGGGCACTCCAAAGAAGAAGCCCGCTCCGAAGAACCCCGACGACGTCGCAGCAAAGGCCGAGGACGAACAAACGTGTGAGTCATGCTGGCTCATCAAGCCCCTGATCCAGTTCCCTGACTCAGGAGTCATCTGCATCGACTGCGCCTAGCGCGGCCGGTTGCCAGCTACCCTTTGAGCATGGCAGAGAAAGATCAGGATCCAGCAGAAGCGCTTCTCGACTTCTTCCTTTACGCACCCGTTGGCCTTGCCTTAGAGGCGGTCGACAACTTGCCGAAGTACGTAGAGCGCGGCAAGAGCCAGGTAACGATCGGCCGATTCTTGGCCAAGACCGCGGCAAAGCGCGGAAGCTCGACCATCGAAGACGTGGGTGAAAAGGTCATCAACGATATCGGCCAGATCTTTGTCGACTTCTTCGGCATCGACCTGACAGATGACGACGTCGTAGATGCCGAGGTCGTCGAGCCAACGGCGATAACCGAGCCGTCCGACGCCCACCTCGCAATCGACGAGTACGACAGTCAGGCGGCAGCCCAGATCGTCAAGCTGCTGTCTCAACTCACCGACGAGGAACTCGGGGCGGTCGAGGCCTATGAGTCCGCGAATCGCAAGCGCGTGACAATTTTGCGTAAGGTCACCCAGCTCCGCGACTCAAAATAGGCGTGGCATCTCCAGTCGAGGTATCTATTCGACCCGCAGCAAGCAACGATGTCGACTTCTTAGCTGCAGCGCATCGCAGCGGCCACTCGGCCGTGCAGGATGAACGCGGCGGCGCACTCGACATACTGCTTCGCGGGCGCCCCGAACCAATCGAAGAGTCCTTCCGGAATTCGCTCACGGATTCATCGACTCACATCCTCGTCGCCGAGGCCAACGACCTGCCGATTGGCTATCTCGTGTGCTCGATCGACGAGCTACGAAACGCAGACCGTATTGCGCGGGTGAGCGACCTTTGGGTTCATCCCCAAGCCCGAGGCATCGGCGCAGGCGCTGCTCTGATGCGCAGAGCGAGCAAGCTCGCTGTAGAGGCAGGCTGTGTCGGCATCGATGCACGAGCATTGCCCGGCGACAGAGTCACCAAAAACTTCTTCGAGAGCTTCGGTCTAGTGGCACGAACCATCGAGGTCCATAAAGCGCTGTAGTGCTTTGCCTACTCTTCTTCAGCTGCCGAAGGGGCTTGCGCCGGAGCTTCGGCGGGGGCTTGCTCGTCGGCTGACGCTTCAGCGGGCGCTGCTGGAGCCTCAGGAGCTTCGGTTGCCGGAGCTGGAGTCGGTGGTGCTTCTGCGGCCTCGACAGGCGGAGGCGGCGGTACAGGGCGGCTCTCGGCCGGTTTCGGCGCAGTGGCCGGTGCCGGGGTGGCACCGAACAGCGCTGCGATGTGAGGGACTCGCTTGGCGAGCTTCTTGACCGTTGCTTGGAGCTGAGGAGTCACCTTTGCCGGGATGGCCGCAGGCGTGACCTGCTGGCGCACTGGCGAGAAGGCCACAGCGTCGAGGACGGTTCCCCATCGTTCCGCCATGGTGTCTGCCGTCATCGACCCACTCGCTGCTTCAGCAAGTCGCTTTGCGATGTCTGCAGGCAGGGGAGAGCCTGCCTTTGGAGGGCGCGAAGACTGGCGCAGAGCGCGAACGGTCCGGCCATCTTTGAGAAGTGAATCGAGTTCGGAGAGCCACTTGCCGTGCTCGGCTTCGACCCTTGCGGTCAGTCCGTCTTTGAGCTGCTGAGCAAGGGCACGGCTCTCCTCATCCTTCGCTCCATTGTCAGCTGCCACAACGACCTTGCGAATATCGCGCAAGTCGATCTCGCTAATGCCGGCGA
>CAZHUR010000320.1:0-3802 GCA_964535395.1 uncultured Acidimicrobiales bacterium | reverse complement strand
CTCAGATTGCGTTCTTGCAGGTTCAGGCACAGCGTCAACACCACGGCCTCGCCGAGGTGCCGACCAGTCAGCACCTGGTCTTTCTCGGTAACCCGGGGACGGGCAAGACCACGGTCGCTCGTCTCATCGGCGAGATGTACGGCGCTCTTGGATTGCTAAAGAAGGGCCATCTCGTCGAGGTCGATCGCGCTGGGCTGGTCGGTCAGTACGTCGGACATACGGCCAACAAAACAAATCGCGCGGTCAAGCGAGCGCTCGATGGCGTGTTGTTTATCGACGAGGCGTATGGCTTATCCCCGTCCGGCGTGCTCGGAAATGATTTTGGACGTGAGGCGATAGAGACCCTCATCAAACGTATGGAAGACCATCGAGACCGGTTGGTCGTCATCGTCGCTGGCTACCCGCGGCTCATGAACGAGTTTCTCTCGTCGAACCCGGGTCTGCGTTCTCGCTTTGCCCGGGAGATTTCGTTCCCCGATTACTCCGGCGAAGAATTGGTAGACATCACCCACAAGCTCGTTGGCGACGCCGATTATGCGCTCGGCAACGATGTCGAACCGGTGTTGAGCCTGATCCTGTCGCGAGCACCCAGGGGCGAGGCGTTCGGCAACGCGCGCTACGCCCGCAACTTGTTTGAGCAAGCCATCAATCGTCAGGCTGTCCGACTCTCAGAAGACCCAACCCTTGGAACCGGAGTCGGCGATCTCGACCGCTCGATGGTGAGCACACTGCACGCGATCGACTTTATGGAAGCCGCTCGGATGCTCGCCACCGAGCCCCCGCCGGTTTAAACCATTCACGTGGAGACCCTCGAGGTCGAGGGGCGAAACCTCCAACTCACGCGAGTCCCCAAAGCGGGCAAGCGACCGTTGCGTGCGTGGGATGCTGCTGACGAGTACGTCATCTCCTTTGTTGGCTCGCAGTTGGCCGAGCGTGGCGCCGAGCTCAGCCCGTCGGTGATCGTGGTCGGTGATGCCTTCGGAACGATCAGCAGTGTGCTCGACGACTACGGGCCGATGATCATCAACGAGTCGGCGGCAGGGCGCGAGGCGATTGCGGTCAACCGTAGGCGCAACGGTCTTGAGCCGATCGACGTCTACTCGATCCTCGACGAGGTTCCCGCACCTGTCGACGTGGTGATCGTCAAGATTCCAAAATCGACGGCGCACCTGGTTGAGACCTTGCACCGGCTGCGCCCGGCGCTCACTCCCGACACCTTGATCGTTGGCGCGGCGATGTCGAAACACATTCACTCATCGACGATCGAAACGTTCGAACAGCTCGTTGGGCCGACGACCACATCTCTGGCGAAGAAGAAAGCTCGGCTGATACATGCCACCTTCGACAGGGAGATCGATGTCGCGGCCAATCCGTGGCCCATGACATGGAAGGCACACGGCAACGAACTGGTAAATCATGGCGGTGGCTTCTCGCCCCGGTCGCTCGATTCGGGAACGGGCTTCCTGCTCGATTCGCTCACAGATCTCGAGGCGCTGACCGACGGCTGGGATGGGGTAGAACCCCTTCACCTGGTCGATCTTGGTTGTGGCAATGGCGTGGTGGGACTGGTGCTCGAACGGCGACTGGCTGAAGCCGGGATCGAGGCACATGTCACCGCGATAGACGACTCGGCGCTGGCCATAGCTGCTGCGACTGCAAGTTGGGAGAAACGGGGGAGTAGCAACGTTGCGTTGCATCACGCTCACAGAATGGTGGAAGTGTGTGAGCCAGCGAGCGTCGATCTCGTCGTGGTCAACCCGCCGTTTCACGAGGATCGGGTTATTGGCGATGAGATTGCGTGGTCGATGTTCGTCGACGCTCACAAAGCGCTTAAACCAGGCGGCCGACTGGTCGTTGTTGGCAATAGACACCTTGCGTACCACGCCAAACTCAAGAAAATCTTCGGTTCAACAGCCAATTTGGGCGCGAATTCGAAGTTCGTAGTCCTTCAAAGCAAGCGATGAGGGCTCACCACGAGTGCTGAATAGGAAAACACTTCAAGAAAATTGAGTCCTTTGGCTTGGAATGTTCGGACATTTCGACGAGTTTGTTTTCTTATGAGAGCGCGCTCATGACGCTCGGGTCGTCGCCCGAAGCGCATCGAAGGGAGCTTGGTCTTCTCGCGTTCGCCCTCGTGTTGGCAATGTCGTCGTGGTTCTCGACCGCAGCAGTACTCGATCAGCTTCGAAGCGACTGGCCACTCTCCTCTGCCGAAGCAAGCTGGCTCATCATCGTCGTCCAGATCGGCTTCGTATGCGGCGCTGTTGTTTCCTCGCTGACGAATCTGGCCGATCGCATCGAGCCACGACGACTCATCCTCTTTGGTTCGGTCGGGGCATCGGTCGCCAACCTCTTCGTGGTCATTGGTAGCTCGTTCGAAGTCGCACTCGTCGCGCGCCTTCTCACCGGCGCATCCCTCGCACTGGTGTACCCACCTGCGCTGAAGGCCATCTCTTCGTGGTATCGAGAGGGTCGCGGCTTTGCTCTCGGTGTGATCGTCGGTGCGCTCACCCTCGGATCAGCGTTGCCGCATCTCGTGAACTCGGTCGGCGGCCTACCGTGGCAGGCAACGCTCATCATTGTTTCGCTCCTGACACTCGGCGGCGGCGTCATTGCCGACAAGCTGTGCACCGACGGACCATACGGCACCGCCCCAGCGCTCTTTGATCGCACTCAGATCAAGGGGATTCTGATGAACCGCGAGTTCCGCTTAGCGAGCGCTGGCTACTTCGGGCACATGTGGGAGCTCTATGCCATGTGGGCATGGATTGCGGCCTTCTACGGCGACGTCTTCGCGACCGATCGCCAGGCCAGCTTCGCAGCGTTTCTTGCGATCGCCGCAGGTTCTGCCGGATCGGTCTGGGCAGGTCTTACCTCTGACCGGGTGAGCCGGTCCGATGCTGCGGCGCTCGCGATGCGTTACTCGTCGATCGGGGCGATCTTTGCGGGCTTTCTCATCGATGCGCCATGGCCGATCGTGCTCGGCATGGGAATGTTCTGGGGATTTTGGGTCATTGCAGACTCGGCACAGTTCTCGACCATCGTCACCGAGGTGGTCGACCCTCGTTACGTGGGCACCGCCCTTACGATCCAGCTGGCCGCCGGCTTCATCCTCACCCTGCTGACGATCTTCCTCGTGCCTATCGTTCGCGATGCCTACGGCTGGGGCTGGGCATTCTTCCTGCTCGCCCCAGGCCCCGCACTCGGTGCATACGCCATGCGAGCGCTGCGCCTCGGTCCGAAGATCCCAGCAGAGGTCGAGCCCGAACCAGAAGTGTGGATCTCGCCGTTCTTTTAGGGAAGAACGTGAATCGATGCGGCTCAACTAGGATTCGGCTATGAGTTCTCTGCCTGCTGATCCTGTCGACTACATCGCTGTCACCCGGGATACATACGCACAGCTGGGCTACTCGGAGTACCGATGGGCCGACAATCGTGGCGAGGAAGTGCCGTTCACCCAGCCCGTAAAACCCCTCGCCGAGAGCAAGGTGGTGCTGCTCGCATCCGGTGGTGTGTATGCGGTTGGCGATGTTGGTTTCACGCATAAGGACGACGTCACGTTTCGCGAGATCCCGATGGCTACCGCCAGTGACCAGCTGCGGGTGACGCACTTCGCCTACGACGAAACCTCGGCCAAGAGCGATGTCAACGCCGTCTTCCCGATCGACGCACTCCGTTCGATGGCGACCAGCGGCGAAATCGGTGAACTGGCTGAAGTTGGACTCACTTTCATGGGAGGGATCTACAGTCAGCGCAGGCTTGGCGAGACGCTGATCCCGGCGCTGGTCGAACGAGTCAAAGA
>CAZHUR010000319.1:0-3811 GCA_964535395.1 uncultured Acidimicrobiales bacterium | reverse complement strand
ACGTGGATCTTCCCCATCTATACGCTGGCAAAGTCCGTGAAATGTATGACGCTGGCGATGACAACTTGTTAATTGTTGCGACGGATCGACTGTCTGCCTTCGATGTTGTGATGGCCGAACCAGTACCTGAAAAAGGGCGGGTTCTGACAGCGATCTCGGCGTTCTGGTTCGACTATTTAGATGATGTGGCGCCCAACCACCTGATCAGCACAGATCTCTCAGAGTTTCCTGCAGGGGCGCGCGATCCTGATCTATCAGGTCGTTCGATGTACGTGCGGAAGGCGGAGATGCTGCCGATCGAGTGCATCGTGCGTGGATACATTGCCGGGTCCGGTTGGAAGGAATACGCCGACTCGGGAACGATCCACGGGATTGCTCTACCAACCGGTTTCCAGAAGGGCTCAAGGCTGCCCGAGCCGATCTTTACGCCGTCGACGAAGGCTCAAGATGGCCTCCACGATGAGAACATCAGCTATGAAACAGCGGTCGATATGGTGGGCGTGGAACTTGCTGAGAAGGCGCGCTCGGTGTCCCTTGAGCTTTACTCCAAAGCAGCCGACTACGCGGCTGAACGTGGAATCATCATTGCTGATACCAAGTTCGAGTTGGGAATGATCGACGGTGAGCTGGTCATTGCCGACGAGATGCTCACCCCCGACAGTTCACGCTTTTGGCCAGCGGAGGATTGGGAGCCCGGCACGACCCCGCCGAGTTTCGACAAACAACCCGTGCGTGACTTTCTTGACTCGCTCGACTGGGACAAGACGCTGCCACCGCCACCGGTTCCCGACGATGTGATAGCCAGCGCGGCTGCCCGATACATCGAGGGCTACGAGCGCCTGACAGGACTCTCATTTTCCGATTGGGTGTGAGGTCCGCGCAATGCGCACACGTGGCCCAAAACACACGGCGCCCAGCCCTACAAACCACCCCCGAGCCGATAGCTTCGAAGTATGAAGTTTCACGCTGTGATCGACATTCAGTTGCACCCTGGAATTGCGGACCCGCAAGGGTCCACGATCGAACGGGCGTTGCCCACGCTCGGCTTCGATGGCATCTCTGAGGTGAGGGCTGGCAAGAGCATCCATCTCGACATTGAAGCTGCCGATCCAGCCGCCGCTGAAGCCCAACTCGCTGAGGTGTGCGAGAAGTTTCTGACAAACCCGGTGATCGAAGGCGCCAAGATATCCGTTGTCGAAACAGCTGGTGCAAGCTGATGCCAGCAAAGATCGGGGTTGTTCGATTTCCCGGGACGAACTGCGAATTCGACACCGTCGAGGCCGTTACGGCACTCGGTGCAACGGGCGAGATTCTCTGGCATGGCGACACATCGCTTGGACAAGTCGACGCTGTGGTGATCGCCGGTGGCTTTGCCCACGGTGACTATCTGCGACCGGGAGCGATTGCTCGGTTCAGTCCGATCATGGATGCCGTCGTTGCAGCGGCACATGAGGGGATGCCCGTCGTCGGGATTTGTAATGGCTTCCAAGTGTTGACCGAAGCCGGGTTGTTGCCCGGCGCCCTGCAGAAGAACGCTGGTCTGAAGTTCATCAACGACTGGCAGATGTTGCGGGTCGAAACCACGAACTCGAGCCTGACGTCGGCGGCCGAAGTTGGCCAAGAGCTCAACATCCCAATCAATCATTTCGAGGGCAACTACACCTGTAGCCCAGAGACCCTCGCCGAGCTGCAGGCGAACGATCAGATCGTGCTTACCTACGTGGGCAACCCCAACGGCTCGGTCGGCGACATTGCCGGCGTGTGCAACGCTGGGCGTAACGTCGTTGGGCTTATGCCACACCCCGAGCGTGCAAGCCACGAACTGCTCGGCTCGAGCGATGGCAACGTTCTGATGCAAAGCATTCTCGATTCGGTCGCAGTTGCGGCACAAGGGTAGGTTCGGAACCCATGGCTGAGCCGCTGCATCGCGCACTAGGACTGACCGACGATGAGGCCGAATCGATCGACGACATTCTCGGTCGAGAGGCAAACCCACTCGAACTTTCGATGTACTCGGTCATGTGGTCCGAACACTGTTCGTACAAGTCATCTCGTATCCATCTCAAGCGACTCCCTACCGAAGCGCCCTGGGTGCTGGTCGGTCCCGGCGAAAACGCCGGCGTGGTCGACTTGGGTGACGGAATTGCCGGTGCCTTCCGAATCGAGAGTCACAACCACCCGTCGGCGATCGAACCGTACCAAGGCGCTGCCACCGGCGCTGGTGGGATCTTGCGTGACATCTTCACCATGGGCGCTCGCCCGATCGCTCTCATGGACCCACTTCGCTTTGGACCAATGGACGACGCTCGCAGTCGTTGGATTGCCGAAGGTGTCGTCAGCGGTATCTCCGGTTATGGCAACTCGGTCGGAGTTCCGACCGTGGGCGGAGAAACGGTCTTCGACGAGACATACAAGGGCAACCCTCTCGTCAACGTGTTCTGCCTCGGCACGATGCCAACCGAACGCTTGGTGCTAGGCGAAGCGACCGGCCTCGGAAACGTGGCGATCTTGTTCGGTTCATCTACCGGCCGCGATGGCATTGGTGGTGTGAGTGTTCTTGCCTCAGCGGGCTTTGACGACTCCGAAGATGACAGCGCAAAGCGTCCAAGCGTGCAGGTTGGCGACCCTTACGAAGAGAAGCGCCTCATCGAAGCGTGCCTCGAGTTGCTCAACGAAGGCCTTGTCGTTGGTATTCAAGACCTCGGTGGCGCTGGCTTTGTGTGCGCCACGTCCGAGACAGCGTCTCGCGGTGGCATGGGAATGGACGTCGACGTAACAGCAGTTCATCGTCGTCAAGAGGGCATGGAGCCCTTCGAGGTCATGACGAGCGAGAGCCAGGAACGCATGCTCGCCATCGTCGAACCCGATGGAGTCGACCGCGTGCTCGAACTCTGCGCCAAGTGGGAAGTTCAAGCTTCGGTTGTTGGCAAGGTCGTCGACGGCGGTGCGTTGCGCATCCTCGACGGTTGGGACGGCGAAGAACTCGCCAACATTCCCGCTTCGTCGCTGCACGATGCTGCGCCTTTGTACGACCGGCCAATGGAAGAACCCGATCGATCTGGCGAAACAGACCCAGCTTCCCTCGGTGCACCTGCCGACATCTGGGCTGATCTCACCGACATGCTCATGGACACCTCCTGGGTGCACAACCAGTACGACAGTCAACTGTTCTTGAACACCGTCGTTGGCCCGGGCAGCGATGCGACGTTGCTTCGCCTCAAGCATCCCGAGACCAACGTGGACACCGGGCGCGGCGTAGGTCTAACCACCGACGGCAATCATCACTGGTGCATCGTCAACCCGTTCCGCGGTGCGGCCATGACGGTCGCGGAGTCGATTCTGAATCTCGCCTGCGTTGGAGCAAAGCCGTTGGCCTTGGTCAACAACTTGAACTTCGGTAATCCAGAACACCCGGTCACCATGTGGCAACTGAGCCAAACGGTCGACGGCATGGCAGAAGCGAGCAACGCGTTCACCGTGCCCGTGGTCGGTGGAAACGTGAGCCTCTACAACGAGGCGAACGGCCACAACATCGACCCAACGCCGGTTATTGGAATGCTCGGCATGACCGGTCAGATCGAACATGGCCCTCCGGGTATGGCGCTCACCGAAGGTCACCGCATTATCGTCTTGGGTCCCGAGCCAAGCGGTCTCGGCGGCTCGATGTGGGCACGCAACAACGGCGCTCTAGGTGGAGACCTTCCCGAACTCGACTACGACATGCACATGCGCGTTGCCGAGGTCACGCGAGGCCTCGTCAGCGGCGGCGTGGTGTCCGCAGTTCATGACGTCGGCATGGGCGGTCTTGGTC
>CAZHUR010000318.1:0-3812 GCA_964535395.1 uncultured Acidimicrobiales bacterium | reverse complement strand
TTATCTGACCGTAAAGCGCAATTGTCCATTGTTTGCAGCGTTTGAGACGTTGCCAGCCTCATCTGTGCCATGGGTCCAGATGCGATATGCACCGTTTTCTGTGAAGTCGACGCCCCGCAGAATCCATGAACCACTCGGGTTGATTACGGCGTCGACCCAACTTGGCCGAGAAACCCAGTCAGAACCGTTCCAATAGGTCAGATCGTTGGCGATGTTTCGCCGAACTCTGACCCGTATTCTCTCAACGCCCGTGTCGTCGGTTGCGCGACCAAAGACCGCTGCGGCACGAGGTGCCATCGCCCGGCCGGTGGCCGGGGTCAACGGAGTCACTACCGGGCCAACGGTGTCGGCCGCTGGCGGGTTGGCCCCGATCGTTGCCTGAAACTGTGCTGCGGTGCGCGCTCTGCAATTGGATGCGCCCTGGGTAACAGTGACGGTTCGGTTGATCCCCGAGACCGTGCACGACTCGAACGTGCCGTCCGGCCACATGATTTCTAGCGGAGCAACGCTCGTTGCCGAACCGAGACCGAAGTGCAAAGCACGGGCATCCTGGCCGCGGCGGGTGCGGTGGCCGGTTTCGCGAACCTGCCACTCGTTCGTTCGCACGAACACCTGCGTCCCCGCAGCGTCGGGGTTTGAACCCTCCAACTCGACGCTCAAGTAGTTGGCCCCTACCCCGCCGTTGTTGGTGGCGATCAAGTCCGGTGCGGTCTCAAAGTCGTAGCCGTTGCCGACGAACACATCGAGCCATCCATCGCCGTTGAGGTCGCCAACAGCAAGAGCGGCTGCGGTGTCTGAACTGGTTCGCGGCACAAGGTCGCCACCGCCGATCGAGAAGTTGCCCACACCATCGTTGAGAAGAACGACGTTGCGCTGCTGGCCATCTTGCAACTGGGTGCAACCGCCGAAGATGTCGAGGTCGCCGTCGTTGTCGAAGTCGCCTGCCGCAACCGAACGGCAGTTGTCGATCAGCGAGTGAACAGGAAGATCTGGAACTGCCACCGGGGAAGCTCCCTCGACCAGGTCGAAGATCTCCATCGGCCAGTTACCAGCAGAGTTCGATGCGTTGCCTCGAGCAACGACGAGTTCTGGATGAAGGTCGCCGTCGAAGTCGCCAAGCACCGCGTCACGAAGGTGCGACACAGATGTGCGCGTCGTAGCGGGGGTCGCGGCATTGCGAACTGAACTTGTTCCTGTCGCAATGGAATCGAGGGCGATCGTGAAGCTGTTGTGGGTGACGATGATCTGCTCGGTTCCCGGGCCGGTCGAGGTCAGCTGAGCCATCCGAATGCTCCCCTCAGACAGTGCACCATCGGGGTTCGACGCAACGGTCCACGACGTGCCGTTTCCGCTATTGAGATACACCTCGCTCGGACGACCGAACGGGCTATTCGCCGGCGCCACCCGAAGATCGAGGTTGGCGACGAGAAGGTCCATGTCTCCATCGCCGTCGAAATCGACGGGCAGCGGCTGACGACCGCGACCCTGTTCATCTTCGAGATTTCCTGGTGCGATCGGAACCAAGGTGCCGTCGTCATTTCGGAACACGCGGTTCTCGTTGTCGCGGCCCATGATCTCGACGAGATCTTCGTCTCCGTCGCCATCGATGTCCGTGAACGAAACGCCATGAGTGTCGATAGATCCAGCGCCACCAAGCTCGCTCGCCGTGACGATCGACGAATTTGATGAAGCAACATCGATGATCGCTTCAGAGTTCAGATGATGGTTGTTGTTCCAGATGTCGGCACCTGGTCCACCGAGGTCGGTCGTCAGGCCAAGAGCCCACGCTGGACTCGTGCCGGTTCCAACCTCAGACGGCGCGGCGTCGAAAGAGAACCCCTGCCAACCCGCAGCGTTCGCCGGAACGGCAAGAGTTGACGTGACCGCCAAACCCGCGGCCACCGAAACGATCGCACCCGTCTTTATGAGCCGACTTCCTAGCAGCCCCCTGAGCCGACCCAAAGATGGGCCTGGCCCTGCATTCGTCGCCATTTTCCCGAACCCCTCGCCAAAGCCGTTAAGACCGCAGCCGGCCCCACCTCTCCGAAACTAACAGTCACCCAATGTGAACGAAAGTGCCGATCGGCTCACGCTCTCAACGAATGGTGACTACGCCGAAAGTTTGCCGCCCCAGCCGATGTAGCGCTCCATGCCGCGTTCGGTAATGCCGATGCCGCTCTCGACAGCGGGGTTGGCATCGATCCAACCAAGTTCAGCCATATCGAGAATCGCCGCCTCTTCAATGGACATCCGCTCTGGAATCCAGGCGCGATCTTCGACGGTTCGTCGAAGCACCTCGCGCAGAGTTTCGATATCACTCATACAGATATTGTCCGCCGCCTGGCGGACCTACATCAATGAGTGAAAAGGCTTATCGACCTGGGTCGTCGATGTGCCGACTAGGCAGCTGAGGCGAGGCCCCCACCCCAACGGTGATAACGATCCAGGCCGCGACTCGAGATGCCGATGCCACTTGGTCGCTCGGGCTCGGCAATAAGCCAACCCATTTCCGCCATTTCAAGAACTGCCTCTTCTTCGACCGATTCCTTCGCTGGAATCCAGGTTGGCTCTTCGATTACTCGAGTGAGCACTTGTCGCAAAATTTCGCCGTCGACCATACTTTTCTTTCGGCAGATTCTCTTGCGAAATAGAGGTTCTTAGTCCATTTTCCCCATACAAATAGCCGCGACGAACTACTCAAACTTCGTTCGGTCCGCTTGACTAGTAGCGGCCAACTCTCACCACTACCGTTGTGTTTCATGGCGAATCCGTCCAATAGCCCAGGAGAGGGCGAACCTACACCGATCGAAGGTGCCACCCGCCATTTACTGATCGTGTCGAGCACGTTCCCAGCATTCTTCGTCCTCGCCATCTTCTTTGCTGCTCGCTGGGTGCTTATCGCCGGCGAACGCGCCGACTCGTTTCGCAACACCGCACTCCTGTTCACCGCCGCTGGAATCGCTCTTGGGGCAATCAACGTGGCGATCCGTCGGCGCCTACAAAACAACGCCCCCTAGTCCAAAAACAGTTCGGTCCTCCCCCACCGTCGGAATCAGTGCGTAAAGACGCACCGCAGTGAAGGAGGACAAACTGTTGGCTGGCCGAGCGGGACTTGCCTCGACCAACCAGTTCTGTGAAGAACATGGGCTCTTCCTCCGCCGTCGGAATCAATGCGTAATACGCACTGCAGGAAGGAAGAGCCCTAAGTGGCTAGCTGCGGACGTTGGGGTCCGCTGCCGCCAGATCTAACGAGCTTGAATCCCCCCTTCCCGCCCCAAATATCCAACGCCGAAGCGTTGCTGGGAAGGGGGGACTCAGACCTTGTTTGACTACGAGCGTCGACCCCCAGCCAAACCGTTACTGAGACGCATTTGCGCTGCGCCTACGATCATTAGGACAAAGGCCGCTGCGACCAGGATCCACGAGTTCACACCGGTGAGTGCGAGCGTCGGAGGAGGAGTCGACTCGGTCTGGGGAGCTGACGCAATCAGACCAGCGTCGATGTTGCTGACGACCTGATTCGCGATCACGGTGACGCCAACACGATTCGTCGACACGGAGAAGTCCGAGTCAGACGCATCGTCGCCGACGTTCTGCGAGGTGAGCACGTCACCAGAAGGTGGGCAGATCTCGACCGAGTAATCTCCAGGAGCAAGGTCGTTGAAGACATATACGCCAGCAGCATCGGTAGTAGTGGTCGCTACCTGGTTGCCAGCTGCATCAAACAACTTGACCTGAACACCAGCAACTGGCGTATCGCCTGAACCTTGTTGTCCGTCAGAGTTGGTGTCGTTGAACACAACACCCTGCAC
>CAZHUR010000317.1:0-3838 GCA_964535395.1 uncultured Acidimicrobiales bacterium | reverse complement strand
GGGGTATCACCATCCCGCTGTACCTGCTGTCGTGGATTGTCATTCCTCGTGCTCGCTACTGGCCTCCGGTGCAACGGCCGCGCACCCGCACGCTCTCGGGACGAGATGTCGGCTTCGGCCTGCTCGGCGCTGCCGTCTTTGTTGCCCTCGCAATCGGCACGGGCGAAGCCGCAGCGATCATCGTTCCCCTGGGCTTGATCGCCGCAGGTGTGTGGTTGCTCATCCAGAGCCCGCGAAACGAGATCGCGGTGGCTGGTGCGGGGCCAGCAATGAGTGCCCCCGCACCACTGAACGTGGAGCGGTCGGCGTTCAGCGATTCGTCGACTGCGGAGTCGCAGCAATCGTGGACAACTCCTCAAATGCCCCAGATCGCTCCAGAATCGGTAGAGCCTCGGTCTCGAAAGCGCAGGGTTTTCACCTTTGGTCTCATCGGCGTTTTCGTTCTCATTCCGTTCCTCGCTATTGCTGGACTGATCGTGGCGATCTTCGCTGGTGACTTTGATATCGATTTCGACGACTCCCTGACCGTCACTCCGATTGGAGTAGACGACATTCCTGGCCTTATCGAACAAGATGCTGGTGAGATCATCCTCGATCTCCGGAACACCGACCTTTCCCCACTCAGCGAGTCAGATGCCGAGCCGATCGAGGTCTTGGTTCAGATGGACGCCGGTCGAATTGAGGTCCTTCTGCCAGCCGATTCCCCGGTAGAGGTTTCTGCCGAAGTTGATGTGGCTGGCGAGGTCAACGTATTCGATCAGACCGAGGACGGTTTCAGCCCGACGGTGAGCGTGTCTGACGACGATCCGCAATTGATCCTCGATCTCGAGGTCGACCTCGGTGAGATCGAGGTCACCCGCTAGGACCGCGGCCGATCAGCTGCGCTGTGGGCTGGCCACCCCTGCCACCCTCAGTGGCCTAGGATTTGGGGATGAGACGACTTTTCATCTTGATGTTGTTTGCCCTTATTGCAGCTGCGTGCGGGAGCACCGCAGACGACGTTGCCGACACGGTTGAAGAAGCGGTTGCCGAGACCGAGGAAGAAGTGGTCGAAGAGACCGAACAAGCCGCTGACGAGGTCGATACCGAAGACGCGGATGGCGACGCGTCAGCAGAAGATCCAACCGAAGAAGAAGTGCCCGCTGAGACCGAAGAAGTGGTCGAGGAGACCGAAGAACCAGAAGAGGCTGTGGACGCGGTCGAGGTGCGGGCCCTCATCGGCCCGCCAGAAACGCTCACACCCGACTGCTCCGCAGTGCCCAGCACCGACGTTGGTCTCCAAACCGGAACGATCACCTCGAACGGCTTTGAGTACGACCTTCAGTTCGTCGTGCCGAGTAGCTATGACGGCGAAACCCCAATCCCGATGGTCATGGACTTCCATGGCCTTGGCAGCAACGGAGCACAGCAAGCCTTGTTCTCCGGGGTAGCAGCACTCGCCGAAGCCGAAGGCTTCCTTTCCGTGCAGCCCACCGGTATCCCCAATCCAACCGACGAAGACCGCAACTCGTGGGAACTCCCGCAGTTCGACGTGCCAGTGCGCGATGACGTGCAGATGGTCGTCGACATGATCGACTTCGTCTCGCAGAACGTCTGTGTCGACCCAGGCCGGATCTACTCGATGGGCATGTCCAACGGTTCGCTGTTCACCTCCGAGGTGGTCTGCGACCTGAGCGAACGAATTGCTGGAGCTGTTTCGGTCGCTGGCGTGACTCACGACGATTCGTGTGATCCGACCCGAGCCGTTCCGTATCTTGCGTTCCATGGCATCGACGACGACACGGTTCCGTTCAATGGTGGAGGTGAATCGAGCCTCGGCGCCGATCCGTTCTTCGAGCAGGTCATGCCCGAGGAGTTCTCTCAGTTCGCTGACGACTTTGGTTGCACCGGCTCTGAAGACTCGTCGGTGACCGCACAGATCACCCTGACGTCGTACTCGGGATGTACCAACGACGTAGAGCTCGGCTTTTACGCGATCGCCGGAGCAGGCCACACTTGGCCTGGGTCGGTGGTTTCAGCCGCCATCCCGTCATTGGGTGTTACCAATACCGAAATCGATGCCACAGCGATTGCTTGGGAGTTCTTTCAACAGAACAGCCTCCCGGGTGCGATCGAAGTAGCGACCGAGGCGGCTGAGGAAGCACCTGCCGAGTAGGCGGGGTATGGAGTTTCGCAAGTGAATATTCTCGACGAGCTAATCGCCGAACGTCAGACGTTGATGATCGATGGGGCGATGGGCACCGAACTGTTCGATCGTGGCCTCACCGCAGGCGATCCACCCGAACTGTGGAACATCGAACAGCCGGACAAGATCACCGAGATCCACCAGAACTACATCAACGCTGGTTCCGACATCATCCTCACGAACTCGTTTGGGGGTACGGCGTTCCGACTCAAACTCCACAAACTCGATGATCGAGTGTTCGAGTTGAACAAGGCAGCGGCCATGGTCGCTCGGGAGGTCGCCGACGCGACACCCCGCAAGGTCATCGTCGCTGGGTCGATGGGTCCGAGCGGAGAGCTTCTCGAACCAATGGGAGAGATGACCCCGCAGACCGCTGCGGCCGCGTTCGCAGCTCAGGCCGAAGGACTCGCCGCAGGAGGCGCCGACGTTCTGTGGATCGAGACGATGTCGAGCCTCGACGAGATCGAGGCGGCAATCGCCGGAGCTCGGACGGTCACCGACCTCCCCATTGCCGTGACGCTTAGCTACGACACCGCTGGTCGAACGATGATGGGTGTCACTGGCACCGAAGCTGCCGAGCGCTTGACCGCTCTCGGAGTCGCCGCGGTTGGCGCCAACTGTGGCAACAACGTGGCTGACACGGAGGCAGCCGTCCGAGAGATCAAGGCAGGATCGGGTGATGTGCCCGTCATCGTCAAGGCAAACGCGGGGGTTCCCGAGTTCAAGGGGGACGCGCTCGTATACAGCGGATCTGCCGAAGTGATGGGCGCTCACGTAAAGCGCATGATGGCCGCCAACATCGAGATCATCGGCGGATGCTGCGGAACGTCGACGCAACACCTGATCTACATGCGCGGTGTGATCGACGGAGCGGTCGACGCTCCAGACATTCCAGCACCCGGCGGTGCTGCTCGCGAAGACTCAGACGGTGAGCCGAGGCGAGAGCGAACTCGCCGACGCCGCAGAAGCTAGCTACGCAAAAACGCTGAGGCGCGAAGTCGCCTCGTTGAGCAGCTCGTCCTTTTTGCAGAACGCGAACCGAATCAAACTCTTGCCAGCGTTGGGTGTCTTGTAGAAGCCCTCGCTCGGAACCGCCACGACCCCGGCGCGCGTCGGAAGTGCCAAGCAGAACTCGACGCTTGTGGCCGGCATGTCGTTTCGCTCTGCGACCTCGGTGATGTCGGCGGTCAAGAAGTATGTGCCCTGACATGGATGGACCGTGAACCCGGCAGCCTCGAGCCCTGTCCGGAGGATGTCTCTCTTCTTCAGAAGTTCGTCGCGCAACCCGATGAAGTAGTCGTCGTCGAGTCGAAGGCCCGCAGCGATCGCTGGTTGTAACGGACCTGCACTCACGAAGGTCAGGAACTGTTTTGCGGTCATGATCGCGTTTCGTAGTTCGGTCGGAGCGGTAACCCAGCCGACCTTCCAGCCGGTGAACGAAAATGTCTTGCCGGCAGAACTGATGCTCACCGTTCGCTCGGCCATCCCTTCGAGGCTCGCCATCGAGATGTGCTCGCCCTCGAAGACCATGTGCTCGTACACCTCGTCGGTAATGACCACGAGATCGTGTTCGATGGCGAGTGCGGCAATCGATTCCATCTCGGTGCGTGTGAAGACCTTGCCCGTGGGGTTGTGCGGGGTGTTCACCAAGAT
>CAZHUR010000316.1:0-3856 GCA_964535395.1 uncultured Acidimicrobiales bacterium | reverse complement strand
GCTCTCGAACAGATCGGGGGGCGACTCTTCGCCGAGGCTGTACGCAAGCGCCTCGCTTCCCTTCGAACGATAACCCCGGTTCGCTGCCGACTCTGGGTGGATGTATCTGCTCTTTACCTCTAGGTCGAGTTCAAAGAACTCACCGACAATGTCTCTGAACGCCTTTTGGCGCTCGGAGTTCAGGCCGTGGCCAACGAGTTGCACAAACCCGGTGGCTCGAAGCGATCGTTCGAGATCGGTAGCTGCTGTCTCGGAGGCGAGGTCGACCGTGTCGATCGACAAGGCAGAACCTGTCATGTCGACATCGTAGACATGACAGGTGACCAGTGACCACGAGGGCTATGCCGCCACTTGGCGTACAGTGTTATGTTGCCCGTAAAACGAAAGCCTGGCTGTGTCACACGAAGAACAAACCAAACAGCTAGTCGATCAAGTCGAGGACGGCTTTGACAGTGCGTCACATGGGCACGAAGACCAGTATGTAGACGGCTTCGATGACGCTGACGACGATGACTTTGACGAGGTCGATAGTGCCGAGGATGGCTTCGCAGCTCTTGGGCTGAACTCCAAGCTCCTCTCCACACTCGATGGCCTCGGATACGAAGAGCCCACTCCCATCCAGCGCCAAGCCATCCCACTTCTTCTCACCGGCACAGACCTGCTGGGCCAGGCCGCAACAGGCACCGGAAAGACCGCAGCCTTTGCACTGCCGGTTATCCAAGAGATCGTCACTGGTGGCAAACCCGTTCTCCAGGTACTTGTTCTCACCCCAACCCGAGAACTCGCCGTACAAGTAAGCGAGGCAATCGCCATCTATGGCAAGAGCTCGGGTGTGAAGGTAACCACCGTGTACGGCGGCCAGCCGATCGGACGACAACTCGATTCACTCCGCCGCGGCGTGCACGTCGTCGTTGCCACGCCAGGCCGCGCAATCGACCATCTCAAACGAGGCAGCATCGACCTCGACCAGCTCCGCACTGTCATTCTCGACGAAGCCGACGAGATGCTCGACATGGGCTTCACCGAAGACATCGAACTCATTCTGCAGAACACACCGTCGGATCGACAAACGGTCATGTTCTCAGCAACGATGCCTCCACGCATCCACCAGATCGCCAAGAAGCACCAGCAAGACCCGGTCATGGTCAAGATCGATGCCGCAGCCGCAGCCGAGCAGCGTGCGCTCATCGACCAGAAGGTCTTCGTCGTCCACAAAAAGCACAAGCCAGCAGCACTTGGCCGAATCCTCGATCTCGAGCAACCCACATCTGCGATCGTCTTCTGCAAGACCCGCACCGACGTCGACGAACTCACCGTCGTCATGAACGGCCGCGGCTACCGCTCCGAGGCGCTGCACGGTGGCATGGACCAACAACAACGTGATCGGGTGATGGCTCGCCTGCGAGATGGCACAGCTGAGCTTCTCATCGCAACCGATGTTGCCGCCCGCGGCCTCGACGTCGACACGCTCACCCACGTGGTCAACTACGACATTCCAACCGCTCCTGAGAGCTACGTTCACCGCATTGGACGAGTAGGCCGTGCCGGGCGAGAAGGCGTCGCGATCACACTCGCGACTCCCCACCAGCGCCGGCTTCTCACCAACGTCGAACGGCTGACGAAGCAGAAGGTCACCGTCCATCCAGTTCCGACCGCCGACGACCTGCGCGAGGCTCAGATTGCCCGAACGGTCGAAGCGGTTCGAGAAGCTCTCACCAGCGACAATCTCGACGACTTCCAACATGTGCTCCACGGGCTTAAGGGCCAAGACTCCGAACGCAACATTGCCCTCGCCGCGCTGAAACTGGCCCACGAAGCCCGCGGCGCTGCAGGCGACGAAGCACACATCCCCGATGCTTCAGCAGATTTCGAGAACGACCGAAGCAAGGGTCGCAAAGGCAAAGAGTTCGGTCGTGGCAAGGGTCGCAACGGCCGAGATCGTCACGACCGAGGTACTCGCGGTGATCGTGCAGGCAAGAGCGGCAACGACCGCGGCGACAAGCGTCCGGTCGACCCCAACACTGGGTTTGTCTACGTTGGCGTCGGCGCACGCGGCGGTGTTCGTCCGGGAGACCTCGTTGGTGCAATTGCGAACGAAACCGACCTCTCCGGCCGCGACATCGGCCCCATCCGGATCTCGGATCACTACTCGGTAGTCGGCGTACCCGACGGTTCAGTAGACGACGTCGTATACGCGATCAAGAAGTCCACCGTCATAGGCAAGAAGGCAAAAGCACGCCGCTACGTCGACTGATTTGGCTTAGCCGATCGGCGCTCCGCTCGAATTTTGATCGGCACGCCAAATCTGATCTCTCCGCCTCCGGCGGGCGTTCAAACGCCACGCAGACTCCGGGCACAGCCGATCTGAGCTCGGCCAAATTTGATCGGTTTGATCGCCTAGACGTGCGTCGAATGCGATGAGTAGGGTCGATCGATGACCACCAACGCTGATCTCACTTCGCACTACCGGGACCTTCGTCACCGCTGTTCAGAGTTAGGTCGTTCGTTGACCGCCGAACAGGCGGCCACCATGTCGCCATGTTGTCCAGCGTGGAGCGTGAAGGACCTCTTCGCGCATCTGGTTGGCGTACCAGCCGACGCTCTCGCGGGGAACATGGAGGAAGCTGGCACCGACGCGTGGGCGGACGCCCAAGTGCAGCTACGCAGTAATGACTCGCTAGTCGAAATCCTCGACGAGTGGGACGCCGTCGGTCCGGAGATGGAGACGCTGCTGGAGGCGGCGGCACTCGATATCGATCCTCGCTTCTTCCTCGACTGCTGGACTCACGAGTGGGATATCCGCCAAGCGTTAGGACTGACGGCCGAGCCCGACATGAGCCTGCCCGACCATGTGCTGGCTCGTTCGGTGGAGATGTTGACCCAGCGAACCGCCGAGCAGGGGTTTGATCCGATCACGCTGGTGTTCGCGACAGCCGACGGCACCGAACGGTTGCACGTGGGCGACCCATCGAGTGAACCGGTAGGCGAGGTCCCCGTATCGAGTTTCGAGTACTTCCGGATGCTGGTCGGGCGTCGAAGCCCAGCCCAGATCGCTGCACTCAGCCCAGCGGCCAACCCGGATCAACTTGTAGTTTTCAGCCCTGCCGCAACCGACATCATCGACCCACTGCTGAGGTGATGGGCGACAGCGGCATCGCTGTCGGTTCTACTCGTACGTTGGCTCGTAGGTGACCCAAGGCTGGTATGGCACAGGTGGTTCGCCGAGCGCGAAGCCGTTCTTCTCGATTGCCTTAGCGAACCAGTCAGCACTCTTCTTGGGCCGACGTTCGAGCGTCTCGTAGTCGACCTCGACGATTCCAAAGGTTGGACCGTAGCCCCAACCCCATTCGAAGTTATCGAACAGCGACCACACCAAATGCCCTTCGACCGGGCAACCGTCTTGGATTGCGGAGTGAACCTGAGCAATGTGGTCACGCACGAACGACAAGCGGTCGTCGTCGATGATTTGACCCGTGGGGGCATCGCCAGCGCGAACATCGTCTGGCATCGGGCAGCCATTCTCGGTGATCAGCATTGACGGGAAGTCATATTCGGAGTGGAGCCATCGAAGGAGCCGACCAAGCGTCGGCGGGTGCAACTCCCAGCCCATCGTGTTTTCTGGCGTTCCAGCTGGCCGCTCGTAGCTTCCGTCCGCGCTGGCGATCGCGCGCGTGTAGTAGTTGACGCCCAGCAGATCGATCGGAGCGCTGATGATCTCGAGGTCTCCATCGCGAACCTCGCTTTGATCCCAGTCGTAATGCTCGGCGGTCGCCTGCGGGTAACCACGACCGGCGAGCGGATCGATGTACCAACGGTTCTCGAGGTTGTCGACGTGCAACGCAGCCTCGACGTCGGC
>CAZHUR010000315.1:0-3864 GCA_964535395.1 uncultured Acidimicrobiales bacterium | reverse complement strand
CATTTTGGTTCTCCGGATCCATGGAGCGGAGGAGTTGCTCTTCGATCAACTCGCGACGTTCGGCGAGTGAGGCAGCGAGGATATCGAGGTCCTCATCTCGAAGCGTTACCTGAGCTCCGGGGGTGTTGTTGCGAAGCAGGTATACGAGTGCCAGATAGCGCTCAAGAACATGGTCTCGATCGGAAGACTCGAGCGGAACGGCCTCTGCGGCTGCGGTGAGGAGATGGTCGTCGAGGTCGATCGTGAGCTTGTTGCGCTGGGGAACGATCGGTCCGCAGTCGATCTCGTACAGACCGGTTACCTGTTCGACCAGTTGATCATCGAGGAGGCGATGTCCGGCTTCGAGATCTCTGAGGTCGCCGACGGTGAAGGCACTCTTTTGAGCAAGGATCTCTAGGTCGGTTCCTTCTCGCAGCCGCGCTTCGACGAGCAACTGTCCGAGACGATTTGCCGGAACGGCGGACTCGATTTGTGCTTGAGCTTCTCCCACACAGCAATTTTCGGTGTTCTAGGCGAATTTCCGTAGAGTCATTTCGACACCCTGCCCTGTGTCTGGTGACCCTTGACAGGTGTTGTTTGGCGTGGCTAGCTCGCGGCCCTGAGATGGTCGAGGATCTGGTCGGCGTCTGGATCGAGGAGTTCGCTCACGATTTTTCCGTCGGCGAGGAACAGGACGCGATCTGCGTAGGCGGCCGCGCTCGGATCGTGAGTTACCATCACGATCGTCTGACCAAACTCATCGACGGCGCGCCTCATGAAGTCGAGGATCTCGGCACCTGTTTGGCTGTCGAGGTTGCCGGTTGGTTCGTCAGCGAAGATCACGTCGGGACGAGATGCGAGAGCGCGCGCTACTGCGACGCGTTGCTGCTGACCACCCGAGAGTTCCGAAGGCTTGTGTGTGAGGCGGTCTGCCAGACCAACCGCCGACACGACTTCATCGATTAGCGACGTGTCGTGATCGGTTTTTCCGAGGTCGAGGGGAAGCGTGATGTTCTCGATTGCGGTGAGCGTCGGAATCAGGTTGAACGCTTGGAAGACAAAGCCGATCTTGTTGCGTCGCAACAAGGTGAGTTGCTTTTCATTGAGCGTGCTGAGGTTGGTGTCGCCGATGGTCACCTCGCCACTCGTTAGCCGGTCGAGGCCTGCAAGGCAGTGCATGAGCGTCGACTTCCCCGATCCCGAAGGGCCCATGATCGCTGTGAACTGGCCTCGATCGAAGGAAACGGTGACGTCGTCGAGCGCTCGTACCTCGGTGTCGCCCGACCCGTAGATCTTGCGTGCGTTGACCGTGGCGGCTGCGGCCATGGTTGCGTCCATGTGGCTCTCCTATGGGTTGGGTCCAGTCTTACGGATCGACTCGACAAATGCGCGCGCACGGGGCTCATTCTGCGCAAGTACGGAAATGGGCAAAGCCAGCCCCCGATGCTTGTAGCGTTTGGTGGTGATCGACTTTGCTCTGGAACTCTTCGAAGAATTTGAGGAGCTGCTGACCGAACTGTCTCAGAACCCTTGGTTTCTGGTGCTTTTGTTCTTCGTTGTCATGTTCGACTCGGTCTTTCCCATCTTGCCATCAGAGTTCAGCGTGATCGCTGGCGGTGTCGCTGCGGGTGCCGGCACCCTCATCGACGATCAGAGGGTGCTATCTCTGGTTCTGGTCATCGTGATCGGCGCGCTCGGTGCCTACGCAGGTGACTCCCTCGGTTATTTCTTAGGCAATCGTTCGGACCGAATCGCGACGAAGTTCCTCTTTCGGGGCGAAAAGGGGGCAGCCCGTCTGGAAGCGACTTCGAGACAGATCCAAAAGCGTGGCGGCCTGCTCTTGGTAACGGCGCGATTCATTCCCGGTGGCCGCACGGCGATGACGATTTGTTGCGGGTTGACGAATCAGCCCTTCTTTACCTGGTTCACAAAGTGGGACCTCATCGCTACGTCGCTGTGGGCGGCGTACGCCGCATTGCTGGGGTTCTTTGTTGCTGGTGCGGTCGAGAACCAAGCAACTGCTATCTGGTTGGCGTTCGGTGTTGCGGTCGGCATCAGTGTCTTGGTCGAAGTCGTGCGTTGGCTCCGCGAGCGGCTCAAAGGAACACCAGCTGAGGACGAAGAACCCGACTCGGTGTCGGTCTCATGACGAGTTTGAGGCCATCGGTTCGCCAGGTGCTGCTCGACCGGCTCGACTCCGGTTCAAAGCCGGGGGACCGCGAGGACGATCACAAGTTGGTCCTTGCCGTCGAGGGTGGCGGCATGCGCGGCGCAGTGTCTTCGGGCATGCTCTTGGCACTCGAGCAACTCGGGTTGCGTGACAGCATCGACGAAGTTGTCGGCACGTCGGCCGGCGCACTCGCTGCTGCCTTCTTCGTCATCGGAAAGGGCACCGCTGGTTCGTCGTTGTTCTACACCGTTCTAAACAGCGAAACCTTTATGAATCGTCGTCGCTTGGTCACCGACGGTGCGGTCATGGACCTGGACTATTTGATCGATACGGCAATGCCACGGTATGGCTTTGATTGGGACGATATTCTGGCGAGTCACATTCCGCTTTGGGCAACCGTCACCCCCGCCTCCGAAGGCGACCCGAACACGCTGTATCGCGTCGGTTCAACCAAAGAGCATGCTCGCGAGGTGCTCGCTGCGACAGCGGCTCTTCCAGTGCTCTCTGGTGGAAACAGGATGATCGGTGACCGCCCATACGTCGATGGTGGCATGCTCGAGGCTGTTCCCTGGGCGAGCGCGATCGGCCGCAACGCAACTCACGTGCTGGTGATTCGGAGCCGTGACTTCAACAAAGGCGGTGCGATAGAAGAGCACACGCTTGTCGAGAGAGCAACCGCTCGCCGCTTTGTAGGTCGTCTCCATGGTGAGGTTGTTGCGAAAGCGGTGCGGAGGTCTACCGAGCGCTTCTGGAACAGCACCGAAGCGTTGCGTTCAGTAATAGAGGGCAACGCCTCCTCACTCGCAGGAGTGGACCGAGACGTGGAGATCGACGTCGTGATCCCTGCGTCGGAGACGGTCCTTCCTGAACGGCTCGAACTCGACACACACGTGCTTCTCGATGCTTTGGCCGCTGGTGCCGACGCGATGCTTCGCTACCTCGACCTCGAGGGTTTCTCGGTGGAGCAGCGAGTCGTTGTGACTCATCCACGGGCGCCGATCGGCCGAGTGCGCACCAAGTCGTTGCGACCAATCGTCGCCGACCGGAGAACTCTGCCCCGCTAGTACGAAACCAGCCATCACCCAAGACGTTTGCTGCGCACTTGTTGAGATTCTCGATGATGTGGGGATTGGTGGGCGGGAGTTGGGGGTCCCCCACCCACCAAACTGGGTTCCACATGTCTCTGTGAGACTGTGCGACCCTTAGACGCCAACCTTCTGAGAAGTTGACGTCCGAGGTCGGGTGGTGTCGCCCCAGTTAATTTCCGGGGTGACAAGCTGCGAAATGGGAGGGTTTCTGCGCTCGATGAGCGCGCTCAGGCTTTGGACTGCCGTCTCGGCAAGTTCGGCGAAGGGTTGGCAAACTGTGGTCAGGTTTGGCCCAGCGACCTCGAGGGAGGCAGTTCCGTCGAAGCCAGCAAGGCTGATGTCTTCGGGTACTCGCACTCCTCGTTCCATCAAGCCTTTGTGAAGACCAAGTGCCATCTCGTCGTTGCCGCAGAAGACCCCGTCGGGCTTTGCGGCAATGACCTCGTCGGTCAATTCGTAGCCGGATCGACGGCTGAAGTCGCCCTGGAATCGGAGGCCGCGATCGAGCGTGAGTCCCCGTTCTTGGTGAGCGAGCTCGTAGCCTTCAAGGCGTAGTTCCATATCGACGCGATCAAATCTGCCCACGACGGCGGCGACTCGCTCACATCCGGTATCGAGCATGTGGCC
>CAZHUR010000314.1:0-3873 GCA_964535395.1 uncultured Acidimicrobiales bacterium | reverse complement strand
CACCCTTTGAATATCTCTCAGAGCACCTCAGGAAGTATGGGATGAACACAGAACAGCCAGTCTTGCGCGTACGACGTCGCCTTCCGAGCGGACGTGCGGTCCTTGGCGGATTGCTGGTGTCGCTCGCTGTGGTCGGCGTACTTGTGGCTACCCAGATTGGAGAGGACGCAACGTTTCAAGACGTCGTTGTGGCACGCCAAGACCTTGCGCCGGGAACGGTGATCGAGCCGGCCCACGTCGAACAAGTACGCATGCGCTTGGCCGAGAACGCCGACTGGGTAGCGTCATCGAGTAATGCCGTCGTCGGCACCGTGCTCCTCGGACCCGTCGGCGCTAACGAGTTTCTTCAGGTCTCTAACCTTTCCGAAGGCTCTCCGAGTTCAGTCCCGTCAGGTCTGGCGGAGGTCTCGATCGAGATCGAATCGAGTCGCGCTCCGGCCAGTTTGCTCGCAGGAGAGCTGATTTCAATACTCGCTACCACCGAGGAAGGTGGCGTTTCGCGCACCAGCCTGATCGCTGACCGCGTAACGGTTCTGTCATACAGCAGCGGCACCGATGGAGACTTCTCTGGCGGCGACACCGTTCTCCGACTTGGGGTCGCCGACGGAGACACAGCCAGCGCAATTATTAGTGCGGCGGTCACAAGTGATGTTTCGATCGTTGGCGTCACTGGAGCCAACGACGTCGCGATTCCAGAAGAGATCGTCCAGTGAGAGAACGATTTGTCGTCCTCGGGGTAGCTCCGGTTCGCCGCGAGTGGTTCACGAAAGTCAGCAGGCTGGCGCACGAAGCTGCTCTGCCGGTTGAGTTCATCAAGTGCATCTCCACCAACGAAGTCATCTCGCGACTCGAATCATCTCGACCTTTTTCTGCTGCTCTAATCGACGGTTCGGCCAATGGAATCGACCGTGACCTGTTCGATCTCGCTGCATCGGTGGGTTGTTCACCAATCATCATCGACCACGGTCTGGTCGAACGAGACTGGGCTGAACTCGGAGCCAAGGCCGTCCTACCCGAACGTTTCGAAGGCGCCGACCTCCTCGCCGTGCTTGAAGAGCACGCACAACCGGTCGGGGGCAGCACCGAAGCGCCAGCAACGGTCGACTCTGGCGAATCATTCGACACACGACGTGGGCGAGTCGTAGCGGTTACAGGCTCTGGGGGCATGGGAGCATCGACGGTTGCCATGGCACTTGCTCAAGGCCTCGCAGAACGAAGCGACCCTCGGCCACTCGTCCTTGCCGACATGGCTCTTCGCTCGAGTCAGGCGCTGCTGCACGATACCCGCGACGTGATCCCTGGCCTGACCGAGTTTGTTGACACCCATCGACTGGGAGTCCCAAATGCCGCCGAGGCAGCTGCATCAGTTCACTCCTTTCCCGAGCGCGGCTATGACCTTTTGTTGGGTCTACGTCACGAACGCGACTGGGGATCGATCCCCGCTCGCGCTCTAGCTGCGAGCTGGAACACGCTCATCAATCGATATCAGACGACGGTCTGCGATATCACCGGCGACTTCGACGGTGTCGAAGAAACCGGTTCGACAGACATCGAGGACCGCAACCGTCTGGCCCGGACGGCGGCTCGTAACAGCGACCTCGTCCTCACGGTCAGCAAGGGCGGCGCGTGGGGTATGAGGCACTTGATCGCAAGCATCGTCGCTCTCGAAGAGATCGGCGTCGAGCCCTCCCGCATCGTGCCGGTAATCAACTTTGCGCCCAGAAGCCCTCGGACAAGGGCCGAGATAACCAAAGCGGTCATCCAACTCCTCGACGGTCGATCGAAAGAACCACACGCTGTGGCACCCCCAACGTTCATTCCGTTCCGAAAGAACCTCGATGCAGCGGTTGGCAGCGGCGCGCCGATGCCAAGCGCAATCCACTCGCCGGTGACCTCTTCTGTCGAGATCTTCCTCGAACGGTTGAGAGCGAACGACTCAACACCGGAGAGACCAATCCAGCAGTTTGAAGAACCGGTTGCCATTGCTCCAGGCTCGCTCGGCACGTGGAGCGAAATCGATGACTGATATCGCAGCACGCCCAAACACCGAGGCATCCCCACTCATCGAGATCGAGCGTCAGACCCTTGAAGCGGCGAACGCCCAGAGCATCTCACCGGACCAAGAAACGAGCGAAGCGCAACTCCGAGCGATCACCTCCGAGCTCGTCCAGCAATGGCGCGACGACTACCGCCGAGGGTTGCGCTCGGTCGACCTCACCGAACCTGACCTGGTAATCGATCGCGCGATGCGGAACTTGACCGGTTACGGCCCGCTCGAATCTCTCATCGAAGACGACGACGTGTGGGAGATCATGCTCAACGCTCCCGACCAAATCTTCGTCAAAAGACACATTGGGCCGAGCGGCTACCACAACGAGTCGTTCCACGATGACGAACACGTTCTCCGCACGATGACCCGAATCGTCGACCGATCGAGCGGCGCTCATCGCGCTCTCGACCCGACGGCTGGCCTGCAAGACGCACAGCTCGCCAACGGAGCCCGGCTCCACATCGTGCACGGCGATATTGCCCGCGGCGGCCACATGATGGTCAACATTCGAAAGTTCACTGGCATGTCGTTCCGCTCGCTTGACGAGCTGGTCTCTTCCGAGACGCTGAACCACGATGCTGCGGCGGTGCTTCGTGCATGTGTGAAGGCGAATCTGTCGATGGTCTTTGCCGGGGTTCCCGGCGCAGGAAAGACCACGTTGCTCTCATGCTGCGCGGCAGAACTCGACCCGACCTTACGCGTCGTTGTTGCAGAGGAAGTCTTCGAAGCCGACGTGCCGCTTCCAAACGTGGCGAGCATGCAAACTCGAAGTTCGCGACCAGATCGACCCGGAGTCGACCTTCGACAACTCGTTGGTGGCTTCCTTCGTATGGCGCCTGATGTTGCGATCGTGGGCGAGGTGCGCGACCGCGAAGCCCTCCCCCTCATGATGACGCTGTCGAGCGGTGTAACCGGATTCACCACAATCCATGCTGGTTCAGCCCGACAAGCTCTCACCCGGCTGCGCTTTGTTTGCCAGCTGGCCGAAACCTCGAGCGACATCCCAATGTCGGCACTCAACGACCTCGTGAGCCAGGCCATCGACGTTGTGGTTCACACGATTCGCACACCCGAAGGCCCGAGAGTTAACCAGATCGCTTTCGTCGAGGACCTCGCTTCCTCATCGAGCGGCACTGCCTTCACCATGACCGAAGTCTTCAAGCGGAACCCGCACACGGGCGTTCTCGAATGGACCGGCCAGGTGCCCCTGAGAGCAGCTGAAGAGATGGCGAACGCCGGAATCGACATCAAGTCGGTACTGCCATGATCGCGCTTCTACTGGCCTTCGTCGGCGCCTACGGCGTGCACCTGCTCTACACCTCGACCGCGTTTGGATGGAAGGGCGCTCAGCCCGGCCCCAAGGTCGAACGAGAGAAGAAGAGCCCCGACTCTATTCCCTTGATGTCCAAGTGGGGCCTTGGCGATCTCAACCCTGCGGCGCTCTTCGCAGCAATGGGCGTTGTAGCCGCTTTGGGCTTCGCCGTAGGTCTGTTGCTCTTCGGCACGCTCATCGCTGCGGTGTTGCTGGCAGCGTTTGCCGCTGTCTCGCCTGTCGGCGTGGCCAGAGTTCGTCACGAACGCATGGTCGACGCAGCACACTACGCATGGCCTGGCATCATCGAAGAGATTCGCCTTCTCACCGGAACGCTGGGACGCTCGATCCCCCAGGCCACATTCGAAGTTGGATTGCGTTCCCACGAAGGTCTGCGACCTGCGTTCGAATCGGCACATCGTGAGTGGCTGATCTCTACTGACTTTGCACGCTCTCTAGAGGTGCTCAAACAACAACTCGGCCACAACACCGCCGACATTGTCTCTAAGAC
>CAZHUR010000313.1:0-3879 GCA_964535395.1 uncultured Acidimicrobiales bacterium | reverse complement strand
ACAGAGAACACGCTCACCTCTCTTGCCCAGTCTCACGATGACCGCCTGAGGGCGCTCGAACGAGGCGAGTCAGACCTTGAGGCGGCCGAGCAAGCGTTCGCTGTTCGCAAGACTCAGTTCGAAGCCACCGCAACCTCGCTCGACACCCAGCAAGCCGAACTCGATGACAAGCGTCGAAAGATCGAGACCGAACTCGCCGACATGGCCGAGAGCGAAGCCGAGCTCGACGAGCTTCGAGATCGTGCAGCTCAGCTCAAGAAGGACCGACACAAGGTCGACTCCGATGCAGCACTGTTAGCTCAGCAGCGGTCACAGATAGAGATCGACCGTGGCGACCTATCGGCGACGACCGCGGAACTAAAGGAAGAACGACGAGCGGTCGCCGAACAGCGCGGCCATGTCGAAACCGAGAAGCAGCTTCTCGACGACCAGCGCGTGGGCCTCGCTCAGCAACGCAGCCAGCTCAACGAGCAGAGCGAATTCATCAGCCGACAACAACGACAGCTGATCGAACGTCGCCGTCAACTCGACGAAGTGGGCCAAATCCTCGACGATCGTTCACGTCACTACGAGCGCGAGCGTCGAATCCTCGACGACAAGCTCGAATCGTTCTCTCAACAGCGCACCGACTTCGAAAAGGCCGAGAGTCAAACCGAGATCGAACTCACTCAGCTCAACGAACTCCGGGTGCAGGTCAATCTGCGCCGCGAGGAAGTGAAGGGCGAAGAGGCAGAGATCCGCAAGCTCGCGGCAATCGTGAACGACCGTCGAGAGAGTCTCAACAACTCACGACTCGAACTCGACCGCAACCAGACCGAGGTCGCCGCCGAAGGCGGACGTCTCGAGTCGTTGCGTTCGAGCAATGCTGAGGAGAAGCGTCGCCTCGATGCCGACCGACTCCACCTCGAAGAGGTACGAGGTCGACTGGCCGCCGAAGAGCGCGAGCTGAACGACGAACGTGCACGAATCTCCGAGATGTGGGATCTCGTTGGCCGCCACCGCGAGCAAGCGCGTCAGATCATCTCGGCACTCGGCCCAGAGACGATCAGCGTCGTCATGGACGACCTAGCGATCGTCGACGACGAAGATCAGCCGGACCTCGAAATAATCGAAGGCGACGGGGCCTAACTCGGTCAGCTGGGCTTTAGATGTCCGCTGAAGAGAAGTTGCACGGGAGCGAGACGCTCTCGAAGAGTTCGCGTTGCTCGAAGGTGAGACTGGTGGGGTCGTCTTGGAGGGCTTCGTCGAGTTCTAGAAACTCCTCAAAGCCGAGCTCGGCTGCTGCGGTGTAGAACGCGCACTGGCAGTATTCCTGGGCGTCGCTCTCGCCCTCTTGAGCGGTCACGCAGGCGTTGACGAACTGTCGCTCAACTCGCCCGTTTTGGTCTTCGAAGCTGTTCGGGATTCCTTCGCTGGTGCATGCAGCGAGAAAGAGTCCGAACGCGATAATCATCAGTCGTAAGTGCCGAGGCATGGAGGTAAGACTAGCGCTTCTCCGCCAGCTTCTTTGCTCTTCTAAAGATGTCGTCGAGCATCTCTTCGGTGAGGCGTTTGGTGAACGTGTTTTGCTGACTCACGTGGTAGCTGCACAACAGCGTATAGCGGTCGCCAAACTCGAGCTCGACACCGTGGCCAAACTTGGGTCTCGGGCGAATATCGAAGTGCCGGGCGACCGCGCTCGTACCGATTCCGCCGAGCGACACGATGACCTTCACGTTGGGGAGCGCATCGAGTTCGGCGTTGAGAAAGCTACGACAGGTGTTCTGTTCCTCGGCGGTTGGTTTGTTGTCGGGTGGTGCGCACTTTAAAGCGCTCGTCACCCAGACATTGTGTAGCTCAAGGCCATCGTCCACGCTCACCGCCTCGGGTTGATTCGCAAGCCCGGCGCGGTACAGACCTCGATATAGCCAGTCGCCAGACCTGTCGCCAGTAAACATGCGCCCAGTACGATTGGCACCGTGCGCAGCCGGGGCTAAACCAACGATCGCAATCGCAGCGTCAGGGTCGCCAAAACCGGTAACGGGCTTGCCCCAATAGTCCTGGTCTTTGTACGACGCGCGCTTGTCGATCGCCACCTGCTCTCGCCACTCCACAAGTCGAGGGCATTGTCGACATGAAATGATCTCCGAGTTCACTGCCGCTAGGTCCATTGGACGCAACGTAGTGCCGGTAGCGTGAAAAGCAATGGCAAAGAAATCTACTCCCAAACCAACCGTCGTTTTGTTCGTCAGGCACGGCCAGACTCCGACGACCGGAAAGAAACTGCCAGGACGAGCTCCTGGCCTTCACTTGGCCGATAAGGGCATCGCCCAAGCCGAGGCCGCTGGCGAGCGCATCGCCGCGCTCGGCAGCGTCAAAGCTATCTACGCGTCTCCAATGGAGCGCACCCAGGAAACTGCCGCGCCAATCGCGAAGGCGTGCAAACTCCGAGTACGAACCCACCAAGGCCTGATCGAGGCCGACTTTGGTGCATGGACGGGCAAGAACCTCTCAGCGTTGCGCAAGCTTCCGGAATGGGAAACAGTGCAGAAGTACCCGAGCGGTTTCCGCTTTCCCAAGGGCGAGTCATTCCCCGAAATGCAGACACGAATGACCGGAGCTATTGGCGAACTCGTCGCTAAGCACCCTGGCGAGACCATCGTCGCGGTCTCCCATGCTGACACGATCAAAGCCGCTGTGGCCGACGCCGCCGGCACTCCCCTCGACCTATTTCAACGCATTGTAATTTCTCCGTGCTCGGTGAGTGCGGTGATGTACACCGCCTCGGGCCCGATCGTTTTGGCCGTCAACTCGACCGGCACCGATCTCTCCACCTTGGTGCCAAGTTAGATGGACTTCGAGATCGGCAACGTCGATTCCTTCACCACGGGCACGGTCGGCCCGAAGGGGCAGCGAACGTTCTTCCTGCAGGCGCGGACCACCGAAGGCAACGTCATTTCCTTCAAGATCGAGAAACAACAGGTGCTGGCAATGGCCGAGCACCTCGAGAACTTGCTCGCTGACCTACCCGAGATCGATGTGCAAGAGTGGACGAGCGCGCCAAAGTTGGTCGAGCCTGTCGAGCCGAAGTGGATTGTCGGCGCACTCGGAGCAATGTACGACTCGGGCTCGGATCGTGTTGTCGTGATGGCCGAGGAAGCCGTCGAAGATCCAGACTCGACCGACGTCGAGACCGCAACGTTCCTTTTAGGGCGGGCCCAAACGCTGGCATTCATCGAGCGTGCCCTCCAAGTGGTCGACGCTGGACGCCCACCATGCCAATGGTGTGCTCGTCCGTTGAACTACGGCGAGGACGGCTTCTGTCCGTGTTGGAATTAGCGACCGCGGTGCCCGTTGCCTGAGAGCACCGACGACCCCGAAGCGCAGGAGCACGAAAGTCCGTTTCGTTCGCGTGCTCCCCTGTCGACCACAGACGCGCTCGACATTTTGCGCTCCGCCGAGATCGAAGTTCTCGGACAGATGCCGTATAGCTCGAACGCGACCTTCCTCGTCGACCTCTTCGTCGATGACGACGTGAAAGCCCAAGGTATCTATAAGCCAGAAGCCGGTGAACGCCCGCTGTGGGACTTCCCCGGATCGCTCTATCGACGCGAAGTTGGGGCATACCTCCTCTCCGAACAGCTGGGATGGGGCCACGTTCCGCCGACCGTCGTCGCAGACGGCCCGGCCGGACTCGGTTCACTGCAGCTCTTCGTGCCCGCACACTTCGATGAGCACTACTTCACCCTGCTCGACGACGAGCAATATCACGCTGCGTTCAAAGAGATTGCAGCGTTCGACTTCGTAGCCAACAACACCGACCGTAAAGGCGGCCACATCCTGCTCGGCGAACACGGAGAGCTGTGGGCGATCGACAATGGCCTGAGCTTCCATCACGAG
>CAZHUR010000312.1:0-3879 GCA_964535395.1 uncultured Acidimicrobiales bacterium | reverse complement strand
GCGAGCGAGAATAGAGATAGATCCCCGAATCTGATCCGATCAGAATCTCGTCTTCACCATCGTTGTCGATGTCTCCAACCACGATGCTGTACGCAGCTTCGTCCACTGGACCTTCGAGTCCGAAGTCATGTGCAGCGTCACGAGCCTGGCCGTCCTCGACGACGATCAGCGCGTTGTGCTGACCGAGGCCACCGGTGACGAGGACATCTGGTGTGTCTCTTCGGGTTGCATGGATACCCCTGAGGTCGAGAGCCGGAAAGCTGATCGGCCACTTGGCGAGTGTGTGCTCGAAACTATGTGTGAGTTCGGTGAAGGTCGGGACGACATTGCCTTTGTGTTTTGCAAAGGCCTTCAGTTCCCTCGCTCGAAGCTTCTTCCCGACCGATGGGAGCGAAGCGATCAGTGGTTCCTTGTGCTTGCTATTTTTCATGTGACTTCCTCGCCTGGGTTCGAACACGTGGCCACAATGTTCCGCCGGGCCAGCTGTTCCAGAACGACACCCAGTTTGCCTGGCTGAAAAATTGCGCGCCACATCGATTCTGAAATACCGATGCAAGCCTTAGTGAGAAGACTGGGCGATGAGAAGGTCGAAGTTGTCTTGATCGAAGCACACAAAGACCACTTCTTTGTAGACGTGGGGCGCGTTATCGAGCCACTCTCTGACCGCTGTGGTCGCAACCTCGGCTGCTCGGTCTTTTGGAAAGCGATATACGCCAGTGCTGATGTTCGGGAATGCGATGCTCGTCGCACCGTGCTCGGCACCTAAGCGCAGCGACTCGGTGTAACAACGAGCCAGGAGAGCATCATTCTTGACAGCATGCTCGCCGGTGGACACTGGGCCAACGGTGTGGACCACATGGTTCGCGCTAAGGCGACCAGCTCGAGTGATCACTGCCTCGCCGGTGTAACAACCGCCCTGCCTAGCCACCACTTCACGGCATGCCTCGAGCAACTCGGGACCGGCGGCGTTGTGAATTGCTCTGTCCACTCCCCCGCCGCCCAACAGCGAGCGGTTTGCGGCGTTCACGATCACATCGACGTCGAGGGTGGTGATGTCGCCACGCTCGATCCGAATCTGGGTCGGCCCCCACATAGAAACTATGTTCGCGTCGGCCATTCGTCGACCTTGGTCTACCTCAACGGCGGTGTCCAGCCACGAATCGCCATTCAACAAAACCGGGATTCCTCGCCTCGCTGCGATTCGCGCCATATGCTCGGTTCCAGCAACACACTCGTCGCGTTCCCAGCCGGGGTCGAAATCGGCCTTGAAGGCGAGCACGAGTTCGGGGGCCCAGCCGAGCATTTTGTCGTTGTAGGTGTGCATCGGACCCGGGTACTCGCCGAGCTCAAGTGGTTCGGCGAGTAGAAGCACGTCGTTTGTCTCGGCCCAATCACGGGCGAACTCGTCGGCACCGTCGGCCATCCCGGTGATGATGCGAAACGAGCCACCGAGACCTGATTTACGGTCCGCATATTCGGCGAGCAGACGCTCAACCATCTCTCGGTCGGCCCAGCTGGTTGCTCCGGTGACCAGGACTCTCGACGGTGCCAACGTGTTCGTCATTTCGACGCCTTCACTCGGGTCCGGATTTCGGCAAGGGTTTCATCTCGATCGAGTTTGCCATCGATGAAGACTCGCTCAAAGGCCGAGTTGCGGACCCGCTCCCACGTGGTTTGTTCTTCGAGGACGAACGAGCCATCCTCGGTTTCAAATACCGCCAGCAGGCCGCGAGCTGACCGCTTGGTGCCATCGTCGGTGGCTGGATCCTTGAAGATCTCCCGCAGTTCGCCGTCTACGACACCAGCCGTTGCCTTCATCGCAAAGCCGAAGGTGTCACGGGTGTTGTATTGGTAGGTGAAGCTGCCAATACCGAACACGTTCACCGGCACAAACCCTTTGGCGGCAACGCCAGCAGAAATCGCTTCGGCTCGCTCGGGAGTAATCGAGTCTCCGTAGATCAGGTTGATGTGCGGATCGAGCACCTTGTAACCCTTGTCGTTCACGGTTCCGCCGAACACTTCCCACGCCAGCTCGTACGAGCCCTTGTAGGCGGGCGAACCCTCGGGTGCGTCAGGATCTCCCACCAAAATCTTGACCGGGTCTCCGCTGTCGGGCCGGATCGTCACCGTCCCATCACGGCCGAGAATGTCCTCGCGCAGTTCGGGCAGGTAATCGGTCCACACCTTCCAGTAGTCCCAGGTGTCAGAGACGATCGACACGATGCCGGTTGGGTACAACTCGGTCACCAGTCGACGGAACGTTTCAATCTCATCTTCTTGAGTACCCATCGACATGACGCTGTGCTCGGTTGCTGGGACTGACCCACCAACCAACTCCGCATCGCTGTTTGCTCCGTAGAAGTCTTCGACAAAGTCGATCGCGGGCACGGTGTCTGTGCCGGCGAAGTTCACGAGGTGGCCAGCTCCCGAGAGCATCGCTGCTTCGGTTCCGTACATTCCGCGGTAGCTGAAATCGTGTCCCTGCCAGTCGACAAACTCGGGAGCACCGCCGGTTACCTCTGCCCAGTGTTCGAAGATTCGGCGGTACTTGCGAGCAATAGTGGCCGAGGTGCTCGGACCCCACACGATCGAGCTGACCGAGGTCTCGAGATAGTTGGTGATCCAGAAGAAGTCGGGGTTGGTGTTCCACATCACAAACATGGGAACACCGAGTGGCACGGCGCTTCCCTCAGGCAACGCCATGATCTCGATGGGCAGATAGCCCAGGTCGTGCAGTGCTTCGATGTGGTCGACCTCGATGCTGATGCCAGCGTTGCGCATCCGTCGGGCGTAGCGACCAACGACCTCCTCTTTCGGACGATCGAAGAAGTCTCGGTTCCACCGGTTGATCAAGTACTCCTTGACGAAGTACTGCAGGCCGAAGAAGACGACCGAGTCGATGTCGTCGATCCGAGACTTTCGAGGCGTCCAGTTGGAGAATACCGTGCTCGTACCTTCTGGGTACTGCGAGCGGTGATCGGCCTTGTAGAAGTCGATGAGTGTGAGTGGTGTGCTCATGTGATGTTGCCTTTCGCATAGAGATCGGAGAAGGGAATGCTCTTCACGCCGGGGGCACCCTCGGTGCCGGTTGGAGTGAAGCTCACGATCGAGTCGAACGACTCGAACAAGATGTCGGTGCCCTTGGTGAACAAGCCGTGGGTTGCGGCCAGGGTCAGCGGCCCGGCGTTGTGGGCCTTGAGAACAGCAGCCAGGCCGAGGAAGGTGCCGCCACCGTCAACGATGTCGTCGACGATGATGCACGGTCGACCGCCGAAGTCAGTTTCGCGGATTGCGAAGCCCGAGAGCTCGCCGGTTGCCGGGTCGCGGCGTTTGCTCGCCTGGATAACGGTTTCGCCGTCGATCCATTCGTACGCCTTCTTTGTTGCACCGGCATCGGGGATGATCACAACCGGGTTGTTGTCGAACACACCAGCTCGACGCAGGCTGGCAACCACATCGACTTGGCCGATGTGAGGGAGCTGCCCGGCGACATCGCTGTGAGGGTCGGCGATCACGATGTCGATCTCCGACACCATTTCGAGGGCAAGCTTCAGCTCGAAGCCGTCTCCGGCATCGTTGCGGCGATCGTGGCGAGCGAAGGGAAAATAAGGAACAAACCAGCGGACCTGCGTTCCCGTGCGGCGCAAGATTCGATCTGCGGTGACGATCTGAGCCAAATCTCCAAAGCTGAAAGCGGTGGCCTCGATAACTTCAAGACCGCTGACGTCGATGTCGTCGTGCAAGCGGATGTGACTCTCGCCGGCTGGGTAATTGAAGCGTTCGAAGACTTCATCGATCGTTGCGTATGTCGCTGTTTTGGTTGAGGTAGACATGTGCTGTTCCTTTTTGATGTCACTTTGACTATAAACATTCTTCTAT
>CAZHUR010000311.1:0-3891 GCA_964535395.1 uncultured Acidimicrobiales bacterium | reverse complement strand
CGTTCCGCTACGCCAGAACCAAAGACCGCAAAGCTCTCGCCATGTCCGACATTTTGCGTTGCGCCGCCGGTCAGCGTGGAACGAGGTCCCCCTGGCGTACCGGGCGTGGCTGGAATGCACGCCACGGTCAGGTCACCGATCAGCTTGCCGTTGTGGTTGACCATCGGCGCAAGCGCCATACGGCCAGGCCTAGGCACCGTGTTGGTGATGATCCCATCGAGGAAGTCCCGAGCCCCGGCCCCCTCAAAGTGGAACTTGGAGAAACCGGTCGTCTCCATGAGGCCCACGCCGTTTCGTACAGCGAGGGCTTCCTCGCGTACCGGCTCCCACGCGTTTGAGCGCCCAAAGGTCACATCCTCGATCGGTTCGAGGCCATCGCGTTGGAACCAGAGCGCGGTCTCAAGACCAAAGCTGTCACCCCACACTGCGTTCTCGGAAACGAGACAGTCATAGATCGGCGACGTTTGTAGAGGTCGCCCTGCCGGGAGCATCTCATTGGGGAATTGAATCCGGAAACGTCGCGAGTAGTTCTCTTGCACCTTTGCGCTCGTGTAGCCCAGTGTGGCGTAGTCGCCGTAGCGGGCAACGTCCATACCCCACACGTCGAAGCCGGGATCGCCGTCGGTCATCCAGTTGGCGAGAGCAAGGCCCACTCCCCCGCCCTGGCTCAGCCCGGCCATGACGGCGCACGCGCTCCAGTAACCGGGCAGACCACGGATCGGCCCGAGCAATGGGTTGCCGTCAGACGCGAACGTGAAGGGCCCGTTGATGACCTGCTTGATACCTGCCTCAGCGAATATCGGGAAGTGCTTGAAGCCAACGTCGAGTGATTCGGCAATGCGATCGAGATCGGGTGCCAGCAGTTGCATCCCAAAGTCCCACGGCGTCTCGCTCGGCGACCAAGGCTTGCCACCTTGTTCGTATGTGCCGAGCAGCAGCCCGCCGCCTTCTTGACGCATGTAGATCTCGCCTCCGAAGTCAATGCAGTGGAGGACCTCACCGTGTTCGGCGTTGTAGTCGGCGACCGCGGGAATGTCTTCGGTGAGCAGATACATATGCTCCATTGCGAGCAGCGGCAGTTCGAGGCCCGCCATGCGCCCGACTTCGCGTGCCCATAGGCCTCCGGCGTTAACGACGTGATCACACCGAATCGTGCCCTTGGCCTCGCCAGAACTGGTTTCGATGACCTCGACGTTCCATTGGCCCTCGGGGGAACGGCTGAGAGCTTGGGCCCAACTGTTGCGATAGATCTCCGCACCCTTGTTCTTTGCGCACTCTGCATACGCATGAGTGACGCCGGAGGGATCGACGTGACCTTCGTGGGCGTCATACATAGCGCCAACGAAGTACTCCTCCTCGAGCAGCGGCATCAGGCGCTTTGCCTCTGCGACCGAGATGAGTTCGGTATCCATGCCGAGATACCGTCCGCGTGCATGTGCCATCCGAAGCCAGTCCATGCGTTCTTCGGTGTCGGCCAGCATCACACCACCGGTTAGGTGGATACCACAATCGCGCCCAGACTCTTTCTCGATCTCGCGATACAGCTCGATCGTATATTGCTGGAGCTTGGCCACGTTCGGGTCGCCGTTGAGCGTGTGCATGCCGCCCGCGGAGTGCCAGGTGGAGCCGGCGGTGAGTTCGGTCCGTTCGAGCAGGACCACGTCGGTCCACCCGTTCTTGGTGAGGTGGTAGAGGACGCTGGCGCCTACGACGCCTCCTCCAATCACCACGACCTGAGCATCAGTTTTCACAGCATCTTCCTGTTATCACAGTATCTTCCTGCTAATAGTCGGTTTCGACGCCGCCCTCGGAAACTCGCCGACCGACGAAGTCGTCGATCGCGGCCTGTACCGAATCGGCCATCGGCGGTTTCTCGTACTCGGCCAACAGCGTCGTGACCAGCCCTTCGGCCTTGTCGAGTGCGGTCGGCGAGCCAGCTTCCTCCCAGCTTTCGAAATTTCGCCAGTCTGAGATCAACGGCGAGTAAAACGCATCGGTGTATCGATCCTGGGTGTGTTGCACACCGAAGAAGTGTCCGCCCGGACCGACCTCAGCGATCGCTTCGACGGCCATCGCTGCATCGTCGATGACGAGCGGCTCCAGAAACGTGGAGACCATGTTGATGAGGTCTGCGTCGAGCACCATCTTTTCGAACGATGATCGAAGTCCTCCTTCGAGCCATCCAGCAGCGTGATAGACCAAGTTGGCACCGCCCATGATCGCTCCCCACAGCGAAAATACCGATTCGTAGCCGGCTTGAGCGTCGACAGCATTCGATGCGTTCACCCCCGATGAGCGATAGGGAAGGCCATAGCGTCGAGCGAGTTGTCCTCCGAGCATTGCCGCCTGCATCGCTTCTGGAGTTCCGAATGCAGGAGAACCCGACTTCATGTCGACGTTCGATGTGAACCCGCCGTACATCACCGGTGCCCCGCGTCGCACGACTTGGGTAAGACACAACCCTGCGAGAGCCTCAGCGTTCTGTTGCACGACAGCGCCAGCGATCGTTACCGGCGCCATTGCACCCGCGAGAGTGAAGGGAGTAATAACCAGTGCTTGGTTGCGCGCAGCGTACTCGAGGATGCCGGTACACATGGGAAGATCGAGGCGCAGTGGCGAGGAGGTATTGATGACCGAGTACACGATCGTGTTGTCGTCGACTTCTTCCTCGGTCAGTCCGTTTGCGATCCGCAAGATTTCGAGGGCATCGCGATTTCGCTGTGCTCCGAGGCTGTAGGCGCTCACTGCTTTGTCGCTCAGTTGACAAAGATCCGAAATTGCGTGGAGGTGGCGAATCGATGGATCTACGTCGGCCGGTTCGACCGGGTAACCGCCATGAAGTTGGATCGCGTTCAGGTGTTGGCTCAGCCGAACGAGGTCTTGAAAGTCGGCCCGATTCCCAGTGCGACGACCGCCCGATGAGTCGCTGACGCTCGGAGCGCCCGCAATTGAGTTAAAGGCAACGGCATTGCCACCTATCTGAAGCGAGTGAGCTGGGTTGCGGGCTTGAAGCGTGAACTCGCTCGGAGCTGAACTAACAAAGTCGAGAACCATTTCCGGGTCGAAGTAAACTCGATCGTCAGCCACCGATACCGTGCAGCCCGCTTCCTGGAGAAGTTTGCGAGCACCGGGGTGAAGGACGTCCATCCCAATGTCGGAGAGAACCCGTAGTGAAGCCTCGTGGATCGACTCGAGTTCGTCGTCGGAGACCACTTTGGTCGGTTCGATCACTCGAAGGTGTTGTTTGAAGGGTGGCTGAGTTACGCCACTACCCCGCTCAAGTCGGTGAGCGCTTCGACCCTTTCGACGTGCATTCTCCCGAGCCACTCTCACCCCTCAAATCGACATTGCTCAAAACGACATTGCTCAAAACGACATTGCGAAATACTAGGCGGCGGGCGCTCCGCTGGTTGAGTCGCGAACGATCAGTTCGCCGCTAAACCGAACGCTCTCCGACGGGGCGTCGCGCTCGTCGAGACGTCGAAGCAACAGGCGTACCGCTTCGCTCGCCATCTTGGCGGTAGGTTGACGGATCGTCGTGAGGTCAAACGACGCCCAGCTGGCCATGGAAATGTCGTCATAGCCCACGACCCAAACGTCTTCGGGAACGGAATGACCGAGCTGCTTGGCGGCGTCGAGGACGCCGAAAGCGGTGTAGTCGTTCGTCGCGAAGATTGCGTCCGGTGGATCAGAGGCTCTGATCACTTCAGAAAGGAACGTACTTCCGGAATCGTGGGAGAAGTCCGAGTATCTGGTCTCGACCTGGTCATCGGGTTTCAGTTCTTTCCACCGTGCAAGGAAGCCCTGAGAGCGGTCCCAACTTGTGCTTGCGGTCTTTGGACCCGCGATTACCGCTGGAGATCGGCCGTGTGCAAAGAAGTAATCTGCAAC
>CAZHUR010000310.1:0-3895 GCA_964535395.1 uncultured Acidimicrobiales bacterium | reverse complement strand
GGGAGCCATCAATGTCGGTGGTACTCACGGTTTAGGCTTCTACTTTCTCGTTGTCTGCCTCGTTGTCTGCAGAGGTAACCGAGTCGATGATCTCGATGACCTTGCCGGCGTCAGCCTGGAAGCCTTCACCTATGATGTTGCGATCTGGTCCAATGAGGACGGTCCAAGGCGTTCCACCGGTCCGATAATCGGCCATGGTGTGAGGCGGATGTCCGCTGTCGTGTCCGAGCGCAATGTCCTCAAGTCCGTGTTCCTTCACCGACTTCAGAGCAGCCTCTGCAGTGTTGGTTTCGTGCCCTTCAAATACGGTCTGGATTGCGACGAACTCGACCAAGTCACTCTGACCGGTCTTTTCGTAGTGCTCCTTGACCGCGGCCAAAGTGGGGAAGCCATGGGAGTGACAACCCGGGCACCACGACTGGAATGCGTACAAGTAGATGATCGGGGCTTCAATATCGGCAATGCGCCGGGGCAGGTCGTTTGAGTCAAGCCATTCGTCGACTCGAAGTTCTGGAGCAGGTCCGCCGTTAAGTCCGTAATTCTGTGACATTTTGATTCTCCATCCAGTTAGAGCGGCCCAGGAATCGGTTTTGCCGCTATGTGATAGACAAGGCAACACCATGATTGTTACACCGAATCAGGAAAATCTTTTGCCGCGTGCGGATCCAACCAGGATCGAAGCCATTCGCGCCGGCGACAGCGAAGCGTTTGAAGCCCTCGTTGCTGAGCTCACACCGGGTCTTCGCGGCCTCGCGCGCACCTATGTGACAAACGCGCTCGCCGAAGAGGTAGTGCAAGAAACGTGGGCTGCGGTCGTGAAGTCCATCGACTCCTTCGAAGGGCGATCTTCGTTGAAAACGTGGATCTACCGAATCTTGTTAAACAAAGTGCGCACGCTCGCCGGAAGAGAGTCACGCATCGTCCCCTTCGCTGCCCTCGGGCTTGCAGAGGATGGGGTTTCTCCGGCTGTCGAACCCGAACGATTTGGTGATCGTCTCCTCAGCGACGGCGATTGGGTGATACCACCGACCGAGTGGAGCAATACGCCAGCCGAAAGACTCGAGACCGACGAGGTCCTGGGTTTAGTCCGCGAGGCAATCGACGAGTTGCCAGAGTCGCAGCGCGAAGTCGTCGAACTTCGAGATGTACAACAACTCCCGCCAGCCGACGTGTGCGAAGCCTTGGGGATTACCTCAGTAAACCAGCGAGTACTTCTTCACCGCGGTCGGGCAAATGTGCGCAACAAGCTGGAGGATTACTATGGCGTCGCAGCCTGAGGAGTCAGACTTCATCGATAATCCACTGCGCATCCGGTGCGTTGAGCTGGTCGAAATCGTGACGCACTATCTCGATGGCGCACTCGACGACCGCGACCAGGCGGCGGTCGAAACTCATCTCGCGGGGTGTGAGAACTGCGTTATCTTCGTTTCTCAGATACAGCTGACCGTGAAGCTTGCCGGTGCGGTGGGCCAACGCGAACCGACCACACTCCCCGCCAACATCTCTGAGCTATCCGACCTGATCGCGAGCCGGAAGCTTCATCGTTAAGCCAGATCCCTGGTTTCGGGCGATGATCTCGATCAGAACCGAAAGCACGATCATCCCCAGGAACAGGAACAGTTCGAGTCTGCCGACCTGGGAGAACAGCACGATGATGGCAACGAGACACATGCCGGTTCCGACGATTGGAATGATCCGGCTCACCCCGATCGTGGCCGAGAGACGAATCGACGCCACGTTGACAGCGGCGAATGTGAGGAGGAAACCTCCGCTGCCCATCGCTGCGATCACTTCGATCGGCACCAGGTTCGCAAGCAGGGCTCCAGCAATGCATATGAAGGCGAGCGCAGGTATTGGTTGTTCGCGGACCAACCGACTGAGCTCCTTTGGCATCTCACGTTCGCTTGCAAGTGCGAAAGTGATGCGTGCCGAAGAGAACAGCGTTGCGTTGATCGCCGACGATGTGGCGAGCATCGCTGCCACGACGATGACGGTGAACCCCGCGCTTCCAATCATTGTTTCGGCGGCCTCAGCCAAAGCGAACTCACCCGCGCTTTCGATCACCGCTATCGGCAGTGAGCCAACAGCCACGATGGAGATGAGTACGTAGAGGACAATGACGATGAGTACCGAACTGTAGAACGCCTGGGGCATCACCTTTGCCCGCTTTTCGTCGGAAACGTCACTCGAAACGTTGGCGATCATTTCGAAGCCTTCGTAGTTCAAGAAGATCACCATGGCGCCAGCGATCAACGGGATCGGGCCGACCCATTCGCTTACGGCGAAACGATCAAAGTCGACGTCACCGCGGGCCAGTCCAATGACGATAAATGCCGCCAGCAAGAGCAGCTTGACCGTGTTCGCGAGGTTGCCATACTTGACGACAAGACCGGTCCCGACGACGTTCACGAACGCTAAGCCGAACACGACACCGGTGATCAGCAGATGTCGCGAAAGCTCCGAGTCATTGAAGAAGCTGGCACCGAAGCGCCCAAAGGCCGACGCATAGAAACCGACCATCACGACGTAACTCAGAACGAGAAGCACGTTCAGAACGCCCGTGAAGGCGGTCGCCCCGTACGCGCGATCGAGGTAGGAGACCGTGCCGCCGCGATCGGGGAACGCGACCGACAACTTGCCATAGCAATGTGCCGTTACAAGCGCGATGATGCCGCCGATCACGAAGGCGATTGGGACCGCACCCTGTGTCGTGGTGGCGGCGAGCCCGAGAATTGCGAAGATTCCTGCGCCGACCATGCCACCAATTCCGATGGACGCGGCAGAGAACACACTTATTTCAGGAGAGTCCTTGGTTGCTGGAGAGTCTTTGGGTTCTGCCATCACTAACCGAGGTCGTTCAGGAAAATTCGTAGCGGGCCGCGCAAGTTGCCAATGACGAGATCGTTATACCCGTTGCCGGTCAGGTCGACGGCGAGTGGTCGGTATCCGAAGTGATAGTTAGAAACGCCCGAAGCGTGCTCGGCGCGCACGAACTTGGCGTTGGTTCCTTGCAGGAAGAACTTGCCTGCGGTCGGGAACTTCTCGTGCAAGTGCATTGGATATGCAAGGTAGTTCTCCGTGACAACGAGGTCATTGCGTCCGTTGTTGGTGAAGTCGGCAAAGATCGAACCCCATGCGAATGCGTCGGTCACCGTGCCACTCTCTTCGGTGGCGTCGGTGAAGACGTACTCCCCCTCGTTACGGAAGTGACGAGAGGCCAGGTCTTGTTTTTGGTCGGGTCGAAGATCACCTTTGGCGAGATGGGCAGGCACCGACTTTCCAGAGTTGGCCAGGAAGAAATCGGGGAGACCATTGCCGTTGGCGTCGCCGACAGCGAGGCCCATCCAAAACCCGTACTCGCCTGGGAGTTGCTTCTCGGTGAACGTGCCATCGCCGTTGTTTCCCCACATACGTGGGCGGTCGGTGTTTAAGGCAACGACCAGGTCGGGGTATCCGTCGCCGGTAAAGTCGGTGAGCGACGCATCGAAGCAGTTCTGGTGAAGTGTGAGGCCCGCTGCATCGGTGTTCTCGGTGAAGTTACCGGCGCCGTCATTGAGGTAGAACGCGTTGTCGATGCTCACCTTTGGGTCGTTGTAGACGATCGGTGTCATGAACTTCGGCTTGATAAACGTGCTGACGTACATGTCGAGGTTGCCTGACTTTCGGGTGTCGGCAAGCGCGATGCTGAGCGGGAGCACCCGGTCGGGCTCGGGAAGTTCGATGTCGAGTTGCTTTTCGGTGTAGCTCTTGGCGCCGGGGGCGCGTGAGTAGAGGTAGATCCCGTTCTCCATGCCGATGAGAATTTCGTCCTCACCGTCATTGTCGATGTCGCCGATGGCAATGCCGTACGCTGCTTGGTCGAGTGGACCTTCGAGGCCGTATTCACCTGCAACGT
>CAZHUR010000309.1:0-3901 GCA_964535395.1 uncultured Acidimicrobiales bacterium | reverse complement strand
GTACCTCCGGCTAGAACGGACGAAGTTCGTCTGGGTCCTGGCTCTGGATCCTAAAGGCAATGCCGAAGATCATGATGCCGAGGGCAATGACGATGAAGGCAATCTCGTTGGCACCAGTCGCAGCGAGCATTTCGGCCATGGGGCCTTCTGACGCTACTTCCTCAGCCTCTTCGTCGTCAGCCTCATCTTCGGGGTCGGCAACAGCTGCATCAGCTTCCGCAGCGTCGTCGTCGTCGGTGGCGTCGTCGGCTTCAGCGGCGGTGTCATCGGTGTCAGCAGCGTCATCGGCGTCGGCAGGATCTTGGGTCGCTCCCTCCACCTCAGTTTCGACCGTCTCGTCAAGTTCAATGAGAGGAGCGGCGAGTGGGCCGGAGTTTTGCATGATCAGTTCGTCGAGCGTCGGAGCTTCTCCGCTTTCTTCTTCTACGGGCGCTTCTTCTTCGTCGACCTCTTCAGCTTCGTCGGTCTCTTCGACAGGCGCTTCTTCTTCGGTCTCTTCTTCAGCTTCTTCAGCTGGGGCTTCCTCTTCTTCGGGGGTTGCCTCTGCTATTGGTTCTGCCAAGCCGGTGAATGATGCACATGCCGATGCAACCACGACCGAGTCGTTGTTGCTCGCCTCGTTGAAGTGCACGACCCGTGCCTCGTCGGCTCCTTCGGGCAATTCAAGCTCGCCCAGGCTCGATACCACCCAAGCGGAGTTGACGCCGTCTTCGACGTCTGGAGTGAAGGCGCTCGTTGCTTGAATCACACCGTCGAGCAAGAACTCGATTGCGACTCGTTCGTTGTCTTGCGCTGGCCAGAGGGCTCGACCGGTGTGTGCGTCGTAGGTGATGATCTCGACGATCTCGATTGCACCAGCGTCAACACCGTTGAAATCTTCGATGTCGACAGTTGTCGAAAGTCCGTTGCCCACACCGAGAACCATCGCGTCGATAGGCGAGCCCGCCGATGTGAACTGCACCTCAGGCACGAGGGTGATTGCTCCAGCAGGGCAGTTTGGTGAAGGTGGCGCGACGAGGTCGTCGCTGCTTCCTTGCTCGATGACGGTCTGCGCGCTCGCAAGGCCAGCAAACGCTGAGAGAGACAAAGCGGCAACAGCTGGTAGTGCCCACAGCTTGTGAGTTCGCCGAGTTGATCGCATCAAATTATTCCTTTTCCCTCGCCTGGGTTATACCTGATTGTTAGCACCCTGCGCAGTCCAGCCCAAGGCGAAAACTGCAGGTAGCGTAAAAATGGGGTCGTACGGCCTACAAACTTGTCAGACTTTTCGGCCGATGGGCCAACTCTGCGGGTAAATGTTCAGGCAACTTCTACAGCTGGAACATTGACGTCCAGGGCGGTGCGTTCTGACTTTCGACCTGGTGGCAACTCGATCAGCTCGGTTCGCTTTGCGCGCTCTGCTCGCATCTTTGCTTCTTGGACTTCGTCGTAGTCTCCAGCGTAGGTATTGATGTACCGCTGTCCGGAGAGCTGAGCGATCTCGAACATGACCGCATCAGCGAAAACACGAATCGTTCGCGGATCGGCGGGATCTCCATGATCTTGGATGAACATCGGGGCGCCGAAATTGATGTTGACCGGCAAACCGGGCGTCATCGTGAATTGATCCGGTGGCTGCACCGCCAAGGTGCCTGAATGGCCGACCGGAATGATCGGCGCGCCGGTCCTCAGACTGAGGCGGGCAGCTCCCGTACGGGCCTTGTGTAGATGCCCGCTGCGCGAGCGGGTTCCCTCGGGATACATCATGAAGAGACGGCCACCTTCGAGGACCTCGGCAGCGGCGTCGAGAGCGACCTGGCTCGCTTGGCCACCGGACCGGTCGATCGGGATCATGCCCATCGCGGGGAACAGATGCCTGGTCTTCCAGTCATCGAGGTATTCGGCCTTGCCGATCGCCCACATCCGACGAGGTAACGCATATGGGACGAAGACCGAATCGGAAAAGGAGAGATGGTTGGGACAAATCAAGCCCGCCCCGGTCTTTGGGACGTGCTCAGCCCCTGTAATAGTGACGTCCCAGAGTCGACTGATTATGGGACGCAGTATGTTTCGTACGTACTTGTTGAGTTGGTCAGATCCGGGCAGATCGGGCGCAGGTTCGAAGCGGAAGTCTGGAGCGCTCATGACCGCAGCTCGCGACGAATTGGTTTGCCGGTCATCGCGATTGGAAGTTCATCTACGACATGTATTTGGGTCGGGCATTTGTAGCGGCTCAACTGTTCGTGGCTGTATGCAATGAGCTGGCCTGCGTCGACGTTGCCGGTCACGTAGGCAACCACGGTTTCATCTGTGACTTCGTGGGGTTCACCCACCGCGATGGCGCCCGTAACCGATTCGTGTGACGTGAGCACCGACTCTACTTCGGCGGGGTACACGTTGAAGCCGGACACGATTATCAGATCCTTGACGCGATCGACGATGTAGAGGTATCCATCGTCGTCGATCAGCCCGACATCACCAGTCCAGAACCAGCCGCTGTCGGTCAGCACAGCTCCGTTCTTCTCAGGGTCGAAGTATCCAGCGAAGATGTTGTGGCCGCGAACGACGATCTCACCCTCGTCGCCGGGGTCGACTGGTGAACCGTCCTCCTCGACAAGGACCACTTCAAGGTCTCCGACTGGCTTGCCCACCGAGCCGGGTCTGACCGTGTGGCCGCGGTTGTTGGTGATCACGGAAGCGGTTTCGGTCATGCCGTAGCCCTCTTCGACGTTGACGCCGTGGACATCGAACATGCGTTGCTGGACATCCTTGCGCAGCGCAGCCGCACCAGAGACAGCAATGCGAACTGTCGAGAATGTTCCCTCGGGCGCATCGAGCATGCTCCAGCGGCGCCACATGGGAGGAGCACCTGCAAGGATCGTAATGCTGTGTTTGGTGATCAGATCGAGGCTCGCATCGACGTCGAAACGTCGCTGAAGCACACATACCGCTCCGCAGCGCAGTGCGGTCAGCAAGACGGCGTTCAGGCCGAAGATGTGCGACACCGGGAGGCTCGCGAGCACGACGTCTGTGTCGACCACTCCGTGGTTCTCCTCGCCGGACAAGAACTCTTGGGCCCATCTGAGGTTTTCGTGGGTCAACATTGCGGTCTTGGCATCGCCCGATACACCACTCGTGAGCATCATCAACGCAATGTCGTCGGGTCCGCAGTCAACAATAGGTGGAGGTGTCGTCGTGGAGCCGTCGAGGTCGAGTTTGGTCACATCGAGCAAGGGCACCGTGATTTCGGCCGCGTGGTCGAGTAGCCAGCGAGCCTCTTCGCAAACCAAAATCGCAGCTGGCTGAAGCGTGGCGAGCTTTCGTTGTAGCTCCGGCAACGGATTGGTGTGAGGCATCGGAATCGCCCGTGCCCCAATGCCCATCACAGCGAGCAGGCTGGGGATGAAGAGAGGCTCGTTGCCCGAGATGATCGCGACGTGGCTATCAGGACCCAATCCATCATCTGTGAGCGCTGAGCGAAGGGCTGCTGTCTGTTGTTGCAGTTGGCCAAAGGTGATCGTTTCGTCGTCGTCAATGAGGGCGGGTCTTTGGGCCTCATGAGACTCGATAACCGTTGCGATGTTCAACCCTGCATCTCCGCTACTTGTAGAACGACCGATACGCCAGCATCGCGCACTCCAGGCGTGACTCCAAAGACAAGCCCGTTGGTTACGTCTCGATACGATCTCGCAGCAGTTGTCCCTTGCTCAAGAACAGCTCCTTGCCCTCGTTGCCCAGTCCGAGGCGCTGCCAGAGGAACGCGAGCACGCCGAGTCCAATGAGCTCCATACCGGCAAGCACCGTCAACGAGCGGCCGAACTCTGGAACGTTTGATCCTCCTAGGACGTCGGAGAACCCGAGGAACGGCCACCAGAAGATTGTTGTAGTCGCCCAAGAACCGTCGAGAACCAGGTGCATGAAC
>CAZHUR010000308.1:0-3920 GCA_964535395.1 uncultured Acidimicrobiales bacterium | reverse complement strand
GGACTAGACGTCGAGAGCGGCTGCGTCGAACTCGTCGGAGTTCTTGATGATGTAGTCGCGGCGCACCGAAACGTCAGAGCCCATGAGCACATCGAACATCGTCTCTGCCCGCTTGCGTTCTTTCTCGGCGTCCTCGATGGTAAGTCGGCGTAGGATGCGGGTCTCTGGGTTGAGCGCTGCGTGTTCGAGTTCGTCGACGTTCATCTCGCCTAGACCCTTAAAGCGCTGCCACTTGATGCTCTCGGCCTTGCGGTTGCCTTTCGTAAGTTCGCTGGTGAGCTGGTCACGATGTTCTTCGCTGAAGGCACGGTAGGTTTCGCCGCCGACCTTGGCGCTGAACAGCGGTGGCTGAGCGGCGTACACCCGGCCAGCTTCGATCAGCGGACGCATGTGCTTGTACAGCAGCGTCAGCACGAGGCAACGGATGTGGCTGCCGTCGACATCGGCGTCACAGAGGATCACGATTCGGCCGTAGCGAGTGCCGTCGAGGTCGAAGTCCTTGCCCGAGCCGCCTCCAATAGCGGTGAACAAGTTTTGGGCTTCTGCGTTGTCGAGGACCTGTTTCAGGGTGGCCTTGCCGGCGTTGACGACCTTGCCGCGCAGTGGAAGTACGGCCATGTATTGAGCGTCGCGGCCCCGAATGGCAGGACCAGCTGCAGAGTCACCTTCCACGATCAGCAGTTCTGAATCTGGGCCGTGATCACGACAGTCGGCGAGTTTGCCCGGCATGCCCGTGCTACCTAGGTTCGACAACTTTCGCTTGTTGTCGAGGGCCTGCTTTGTGCTGACCCTGTTGATGATGGCGGTCGCGATTTTGTCGCGGATGCCGTTGACGTGAGTTTTCTTTGAACCCACACCGTTGAACCAGTCGACCATGCCCTGCTTGACCACGTCGTAGACGATCTTCTCTACGCCAGGTGTGCCTAGTTCTTGCTTTGTCTGGCCGCGGAACTGCGGCTCGGGGAAGGTGACCTTTACGACGGCGACGAGGCCTTCTTGCACGTCGTCCTTTTGCGCTTTGTGCTTGTTGTTCTTTGCAAGCTTGGCCAGCTTGCGCATGTCCTTCAACAGCACGTCGTTGACCGCACGGTTGAGAGACTTCTCAAAGCCCCCAAGGTGTGTGCCGCCCTCGCCGGTCGGGATGGTGTTCACGAACGTGACGATGTTCGTTTCGAAACCGTCGACCCAACGCATTGCGATGTCGACGGTGCATTCGCGCTCGACCAGCTTCATCTTGCCGTCGACGGGAACCTTCTCTTCGAAGGTGTCGATGCCCGACAGCGATATGACGTCGGTGACCGCACCCCGCTCGCCCACGAGGTCGTTGACGAGGTCTTTCAGTCCGCCGCGGCTCAAGAACTCGACCGGCGCTTTCTTCGAACCGGTGCGCTTGTCTTCCAGGGTGATCTTCAGTCCCGGAACGAGGAAGCACGCCAGCTTTACGCGACGCACTACTTCGTCCCACTCGATTGTGGCTTCCGGATCGAAGATCTCGGTGTCTGGCCAGAACCGCAAGCGGCTGCCCGTCTTCTTGGTCCGAGCGGTCTTCTTTAGCTCGTGGCTCTTCTTGAACTTCGAGCCGGTGAAGTGGCCCGGTACACGCTCGTCGAAGTCGAGGGTCCACGTGTGGCCTTGACGGTCGACCTCGGCCTTGAGCTTTACCGAAAGGGCGTTGACCACCGACGCTCCCACGCCGTGGAGGCCACCGGACGATGAGTATGCGCCACCCCCAAACTTGCCGCCAGCGTGCAGTTCGGTGAGCACGACCTCGAGAGCCGACACCTTGCGCTTCGGGTGTTTGTCGACCGGAATTCCGCGGCCGTTATCGGCAACCTCGACCGAGCCGTCTCGGTGAAAGGTGACGAACACCTTGTTCGCAAAGCCCGCCGCTGCTTCGTCGACGGCGTTATCGATAAGTTCCCACACGAGGTGCATGAGCCCCGCCGAGCCGGTGCCACCGATGTACATGCCTGGGCGCTTTCGTACCGCTTCGAGGCCTTCGAGGGTCTCGATCGACGATGCGCCGTATTCCGATGTGGGAGCTTTTGTCATTCGTGCCATGGGTTCTTTGAGGTCGAGGTGGATTGGGGTGCTGTACGGACGCTCAGAATCGAGACTGTCCGGCCGCCAGGATCGCCACGTCCGTGGCGGAACTTACAAGATCTCGTTTCGATAGTTCGAGATCGACCGGGACTGGGTCCGGTGAGGGTTTGGTCGGGTCGGCTTCTGAACCTACGACCAAGAGCATGTTCTCTGTATGGCCAACGTGTGCGTACACGAGCGCCTTCTCGTTGGTGAAGCGGGTGATGCGGACTCCGGCGCCGCCGCGGCCCTTCGCGTCGAACTCCGACGATGGTGTGAGCTTCGCGGTGCCCTTGTCGGTGACGGTCAGAATTGGTTCGTCCGACAGGATTACTCCGGCGGCGATCACCTTGGCGCCGTCTTTGAGCTTCATGCCAGCCACTCCACCGGCATTTCGTCCCTGCGTGCTGATGCCATCGAGGGCGGTGCGAAGGACCTGTCCGTCGCTCGCTACGATCACAACGTCAGAACCAGCCGGAGCCGTGAACGCCGCGACCACAAGATCTTGTGGCTTGAGGCCGATGAGCTTTTGGCCTGGCCGGGTTCCGGCTACTTCGTCGGGAGTGAGCTGTTTGGCCACGCCGTTCTCGGTGACGATGACCAGGTTCTCGGCTCCCTCAGACTTCGGGGCGACGATCGCAAGAACCTCTTCGCCCTTGTTGGTGCCAAAGACCTTTCGGCAATCGGTGCCGCGGGAACGACCTCCAACCTCGCCGATCTCAAGGCCGAGTGCTAGGCGTGCAAGCCCTTCGGTGGTGACCGCGAAGACCGGGGAGCGCGTGCTCGAAATTTGGCTGCCGATGATCACATCGTGGCGCCCAGGCGTTGCCCGTTTCGCCCCGACCGTGGGGGCCCTCCCCACAAGACCGCTCGTCGAGAGTGTGACCACGCACGGTGTGTCCGGTATGTCGTCCTCGCCGTCACCTTCGAGAGCGGTCAGATCGATGTTCGCGAACTCGTCTTCTGAAGCGATCTGAGTTCGTCGGTCGACGCCGTACTCATCGACCGCTGCCCTGAGCTCGTTGAGAACCGTCGTGCGCTGACGTTTCTCGGAGGCGAGCAACTTCTGCGCGTCAAGAATCCAAGCCTCAAGTTCGGCGGCCTCGTCTTCGAGTTTTTGAACCTCGAGTGCGGTAAGGCGACGCAGAGGCATGTCGAGAATGTGCTTTGCCTGGACCTCGCTGAGGTCGAGTTCTGACATCAGGTTGGCGCCGGCCTCTGGACTGTCCTTGCTTCCACGGATGATCTCGATAACCCGTTCGATGTTGTCGAGGGCGATGAGAAGACCAGCGACGATGTGAAGCCGGGCTTCCCATTTCGCCAATCGGTACTCGGTACGACGAACGATGACCTCGAGGCGATGTCCGATGTAGTGGTTGCACAGATCCCACAAGTTGACGGTGGTGGGCACACCATCGACCAGGACGACGTTGTTGATACCGAAGGTCTCTTCCAGCGGTGTCATTCGATACAGGTTTGCAAGCACGGCCTTGGGACTGGCGCCAGGGCGAAGGTCGATCTGGATACGGAGCGGGTTGTTCTTGTCCGAGAGGTTCTTTGCACCCTCACGCTCGTCAACACCGGGAAGCTTGCCAACCGCTGCAAGTTCGTTGATCTTGGTGATGACCTTCTCGGGGCCCACCATGTAGGGCAGTTCGGTGATGACGAGGGCCTGACGGCTTCGGGTCAGCTTGATCGTTTCGGACTTGGCCCGGATACGCACGGTGCCACGGCCGGTTTCGTAGGCCTCGCGGAGGCCGTCGTCGATGAGGATGCCTCCGCTCGGGAAGTCGGGGCCGGGAAGGACCTTCATCATCTCGTCCACCGTTGGCTTTGGA
>CAZHUR010000307.1:0-3935 GCA_964535395.1 uncultured Acidimicrobiales bacterium | reverse complement strand
GGGCAACATCGTTGCTATCACGACCGACTCGCTCGAACTTCCTTTGGGCAGCACGGTCGACCTTGTTGCCTCCCTCGGTCCACAAGATCGGGTGATTCCACCGTTCGACGCAACGACAGACATCGAACAGCTGATTTCCGACCTGCAAGATGCTGGCCTCGCCGTCGACCGCCTGGACGAATTCGACAACCAGGTCGCCGAAGGCAACATCGTGTCGCTTACCCCGCCGCCGGGTAGAACGATCGAACGCGGCGGTGTGGTCGAAATTGTGGTGTCGCTTGGTCCTGTGCCCGTTGCGGTGCCATCAACATCTGGCCTTTCGCTCACCCAAGCTCTTGACCTTCTCGACGGCGCAGGGTTCCTCGCCGAGCTCATCGGCCCCAACGGACAAGATGGTGGCGGTTTGGCATCGTGTTCTGTTGTCGGCACCGATCCTCCATCACCGACCGAGCTCCAGCCAGGCGCTGTGGTTCAAGTCATCATGAGCGACTGCACGTGACCCAACACGAATTTCTTTCACCCGAATGGATTGCGGCGGCGCGAGCGATCCGCGACGAGTTTTCGGGTCGCGCCACCACCGAGGTTGAAGAGGTGCGGGCGAACATCGTCGTTACCGACCCGCCCTTTAGCGACCAAGACATTGCCGGGCACGTCGACACCACCACCGGGGCACTCATCATCGACGAGGGCCACATCGACGACCCTGAACTCACTGTCACTACCGATTACGAGACGGCTCACGCACTCTTTGTCGACCGAGATCCGGCCAAGGTCATGGAGTCGTTCATGATGGGCAAGATCCTGGTTACGGGCGATGTTGCCAAGGTGATGGGCTTTGCTGCGGTCGAACCGCCCACCGATCCGGGCGAGATTGCGCTTGCAAATGAGATCGCATCTCGTCTGGCTGCGATCACCGCTAGCTAGCCTTTCGGGATGGCAGAATCAAAACCTCTCACAGCACAAGACGTTGCCCATGTCGCAAAGCTTGCCTTGCTCGACCTTTCCGACGAAGAGATCGAGTTCTTTACGCCACAACTAGCCGCTGTGATCGATACCGCACACGAGATGCACCGCCTCGATCTTGAGGGGATCGAGCCAACGCATCACCCGCTTGGCTTGACCAATGTGATGCGTCCAGATGAGATCACACCTCCACTCGACCGAGACGAAGTGCTCGCTCAGGCTCCAGAGGTTGAGGATGGACGGTTCAAGGTGCCGCCTGCGCTTGGAGAAGCTCAATGACAAACGCCAGCGCCGCTCCGGGCGTGTTCGGTGATGCTGCTTCGATTTCGAAAGCTGTGCGTTCTGGAGAGCAAACAGCAACCTCTGTGGTCGAGGCACACCTCAACCGCATCAGCGAGTTCGAGCCTTCTGTTCATGCGTTCAACGAAGTCACCTCAGAGTATGCAACGACGCGTGCAGCCGCGATCGATGAGCGGCTTGCTGCTGGCAAAGACGTCGGTCCTCTCGCAGGTGTGCCCGTGGCGATCAAGGACAACATGTGCACCCGTGGGATTGCCACCACGTGTTCATCGAAGATTCTCGAGGGCTGGGAACCGCCCTACGACGCAACGGTTGTCGAACGGCTAGAAGGTGCCGGCGCGATCATGGTCGGCAAGGCCAACCTCGACGAATTCGCAATGGGCTCGTCCACGGAGAACTCAGCGTTCGGTCCGACCAGAAACCCGTGGGATCACAGCAAAGTGCCCGGCGGTTCGAGCGGCGGAAGCGCGGCTGCAGTCGCGGCTGGATTCGCTCCGATCGCTCTCGGATCTGACACCGGTGGTTCCATTCGCCAGCCCGGGTCGCTGTGTGGCGTGGTAGGGGTCAAGCCCACCTATGGTGCGGTTTCTCGCTACGGACTGATCGCATTTAGTTCGAGCCTCGACCAAGTTGGTCCGTTCTCGACAACGGTTGCCGATTCGGCTGCGGTGTATGAAGCAATCGCTGGTCATGATCCGCTCGATGCCACTTCGGCGAACCAACCAACTTTGCCTGTTTCCTCAAAGCTCGATGCCGGAGTTGAAGGGCTGCGGGTCGGTGTGATTACCGAGATGGCGGGCGAGGTCATTCCAGGCATTTCCCAAGACGTCATCGATCGGCTCGAGGTCGCTGCTGGCGCATTGAGCGCTGCAGGCGCGACCGTTGATCAGGTTTCGGTTCCGTCGGCTGTTCACTGCCTGTCGGCGTACTACGTGATCGCCCCAGCCGAAGCCTCGTCGAACCTGGCTCGCTTTGATGGCGTCCGCTACGGCATGCGTATTGACGGACCGAACACCGCCCTAATGAACACCGCAACTCGCACCGCAGGCTTTGGTGATGAGGTCAAGCGACGAATCATGCTCGGCACCTATGGACTGTCCGCTGGGTACCGCGAGGCGTTCTACGGGAGCGCTCAGCGCATCCGCACCAGAGTGCTCAACGAGTTCAACGCAGCGTATGAAGACTTCGACGTATTGCTCGCTCCAACGTCGCCGACGACAGCGTTCGCGATCGGCGACAAGACCGCAGACCCGCTTGCGATGTACGTCAATGACGTCACCACTATCCCGAGCAACTTGGCGGGTCAACCCGCGATGTCGGTCCCGTTCGGCACCGGTGACGATGGGCTGCCGATCGGCATGCAAGTTCTTGGCCCGCTGATGGGTGACGTCGTTATGTTCCAAGTCGCGGCAGAACTCGAACGCGCAGCGCGTGGAGGTGCGTGATGTACCAAACAGTTGACCGTGGCCCTGACGTTCACGAGCCTTCGATCCCCGACGAGTGGGAACTCGTTGTAGGACTCGAAGTACACGTCGAACTCTCGACGAAGACAAAGCTGTTTTGTGGTTGCCCCAACCAGTTCGGCTCGGAGCCAAACACCAACGTCTGCCCAACATGTTTGGGGCTACCCGGTTCGCTTCCGGTGATGAACGAGGCTGCTGTCACGTCGGCTATGCGTCTTGGCCGGGCGCTGAACTGCACGGTGAACCCGTCGGTGATGGCTCGCAAGAACTACTTCTATCCCGATATGCCGAAGGACTTTCAGATTTCGCAGTACGACATGCCAACGAACGTGGACGGCTACCTCGACACTCCTTCCGGTGTGCGTATCAACATCGAACGCGCCCACATCGAAGAAGACACCGGCAAGTCGACCCACGTTGGCGGAGACGGACGTATCTCCTCTGCCCAGTACTCACTGATCGACTACAACCGTGCCGGAGTGCCGCTGCTGGAGATTGTGAGCTGTCCAGATATTCGCACCGCCGAAGAGGCAAAGGCATATGTCAGCGAGTTGCGAAACATCGTGCTCGCTCTCGACGTGAGCGACGCAAAGATGGAAGAGGGTTCGATGCGCGTCGACGCCAACGTCTCGGTCCGCCCACGAGGCTCAGACGAACTGCGAACTCGTTGCGAGGTTAAGAACATCAACTCGATCAACTCGCTCGGTCGGGCGATCGTCCACGAAGCAAAGCGACATATCGGCCTCTACGACGCAGGCGAACGTCCAATTCAGGAGACGCGCCACTGGGACGAAGAAGCCGGCCGCACTCGTTCTGGTCGTTCGAAAGAGAACGAAGAGGACTACCGCTATTTCCCAGAGCCGGATCTCACCCCGCTCGCACCGTCCTCGGAAGATCTGGCAGCGGTTGACGCATCGATTCCAGAGTTGCCCAGGGCGAAGGTGGCACGGCTTCAAGATTCTCTTGGCTTCTATGCCACCGACTTGGAACTGATTGTTGAGCGAGATCAACACGAGCTTGCAATCGTCGCGAGTCAGACCGCCGACGGAGGGTCTGTTGTTTCCTGGATCATGAACCAGCTCTCCGATGGGCACGGACTTCTCACAGGCGAGGCGTTTGGGGCCCTGCTAAAGATGAAAGACGACGGCGATGTCTCGTCTAACCAAGCGATCGAGATCTTGGCCGAACTGGTTGAGAACGGTGGGGACC
>CAZHUR010000306.1:0-3937 GCA_964535395.1 uncultured Acidimicrobiales bacterium | reverse complement strand
GACTGTGCCACTCACGATTCCGTTGGCCACCAGGCGTATGTCCAGGATCAGAGTGTGAACAAAGACAAGCCCCCCGATGAAGCCAACTAGTCCACTTCCAAACAAGGACCCAGCCCGACGGAAACCAAGATGTTCCACGAGCACCCATACAAGAAGGAACAGAACCGCAATCGCTGCTGTCCAACGAACGATAAGAGCAAGAGAAAACAGCGCACCGCCCACGGCGGCGAGAATCGCGAGTCTGGACTCGGTTGCGTCTCCACCGACAATCCACAAAGTGACCGCGATGAGAAGAGTAAAGATCATCGCTCCGAGCTGGTCATACCCAAAGCCGTTAACTGCGTAAATCCACGCGGAGAAGCCAGCCAACACGATGCTGAACACCACTGTCAGCGCAACCGGAAGAGCTCCGAAGAACTCACCTCTGCGAGAGCGCATGTAACGGAGGAAACTCAGACCGAACACGACGTCGACTCCGATATCGAGAAACGCTCGCAGGATCCGGAAGCCAATGACCGACTCGCCCACCGCTGCCCAAAGTGGCGACAGCAGGATGTGATACCCGCTGGGAGAACGGATCGCAGCGCTGGGTTCATCGATCATGAGCAGGTAGAACGATTGATCCGCAAGCTCGATGTACCTATTTGCATTGCTGAATACGAGGAAGCCCGCAATAGCGGTAAAGACGATGGATACGGCGGCGGTAAGCCTGAAGTCCGATGTTGTCAATCTTGTCGAAATCTCGAACAGGCTGCCTGAGGGCTCATGTGACGGTGTGTCCACATCGAGATCGTCAGGTGACATCTCGTTCGAAACCACCAGCTCTGTCATAGGGTTCAGATCGGATTTTTGTCCGGTTCCTTGAGGTTCTCAAGTACCCGCCGGTAGCACAACGACCGCTACCTACCCTCGATTCTGTGCGTGTCTGATATCACTTCCGACGGCCCATCTCTGGCCGATATTGTCGAAATTTCGCACACGAGACCCAGGAGTCCCCATGCAAGCGACCGTTGGCCAGCCGAGAGTTCTTATCGATGTTGTTCCAAGCAATGTGATCTCGAGCGCAAAGCTACGTGACGCCGTCGCTGTTGTGAGTTTCGCACTCCTAACGGCCGCCGCTGCCCAGGTCTCCATTCCTCTTGGCTTCACCCCAGTGCCACTGACCGGACAAACCTTTGCTGTGCTCCTAGCCGGTGGCGTTCTTGGTGCCAACCGCGGTGCGGCCTCCCAGCTGCTTTATGTGATCTTGGGTGCGGCCGGGCTCCCCTTCTATGCTGAGGGCGCTAGCGGGATAACCGCCGATGGCGCTCTCATCGCGACCTTTGGCTATCTCGTTGGATTCGTTGTCGCTGCTTGGGTTGTTGGCCTCATGGCCGAACGCCAACAAGACCGCAGCGTGCTCTCAGCAGTGCCCGCATTCCTTGCCGGCACCGTCATCATCTACGCGTTTGGGGCCTCTGTGCTTGCGTGGCGACTCGATATTGCCTTTGCTGCAGATCTGTCCGAACCAAGCGCCCTCGCGTTTGGCATTGCACCATTCGTTATCGGCGATGTTCTCAAAGCCGTAGCCGCCGGAGTGCTCCTGCCAGGTGCGTGGAAGATCTTCAACACCTCCGAGTAGGCCTGACCGAGCAACTCCGGCTGTGGGCTCTACGCCGAGTCAAGTGCCGACCAAAGGTCACGGACGATCTCCGCCGAGCGGCTGCCAAATGACGGAGCGACCCCTACGCGGGCCCGTTGTCCGGATTCGTCGGAAAGGTACAGACTTGTGACGGGTGGAGCATCGGTTCCAGGGGCTTGTCGCATGGCCGCCGGGATATCGTCTGCTGGCCAGGAACTAGCCTCATCTTGCAACTCGATACGGACGGTCTTGCGATCGAGCGAATGCTCGCCAAAGAAGTTGACCACCTCCACCGAGTCTTTGGTGAGAAACAGCCCCATCTTGGATGCACGAACTGCGGCCGCGATGGTCAGCGCAAGGCTGGCAATGGCCACAAGTTGCACGGTAAAGGCTGCAGCCGTGAGCGCTAACCCAAGGATCGGCAGAAAGAAAAGAACGAGAAATATGAACGGCGCGAGCGGTGCTCGTGCGATGGTCACGCGAGCAACGTTCGGGCCGATTGAACTGGAGAACTGCGTCATTGAAATCCCCTTCGAACTGTTGTCTATCTCAACTCCAGTTGCGGCGAACTATTCCACACCGCGGGACGCAGACCTCTAGAAACCTCAGGAACGCGAAGGCTATGCCTGACGGCCGACGAAGCCGAGGAGCTTCTCTTGTGCAGACGCGTCTTCGGGCACCTCGATTGCGGGGCCGAACATCGTGTCGCTGCGAAGCATTTGTTCTGGCATGCGCTGTAGGCCCATCAAGGTCGACGTGACCGCTTGTTCAGGAAGCGTGTCGTCGACGCCGAGCGTGCGAGCCACGTCCCATGAGTGCACGAGTAGGTCGCCGATGATCATTCCGGCGACACCTTGCTTTGGCATGCCTCCGAAACCTTCGGCTTCACCCTCGAGGTTGGCTGGATTCGCGAGCGCTGCGGTCATCGAGCTTTGAATCGTTGCCCAGTCGGCTCCCTCAGGAATTTCAGCACCGAGCACGTTGCCGCCGGTGATCTGCCATCCAACGGCATGATCGACGATGTCTTTGACACACCATCCATCGCAGGTCGATGGCGTTTCCCAATCGGCTTCGCTGATCTGGTCGTTCACCTCGGTCCACTTCGCGGCGACCATGGTCCACATCTCTTCGACTGAGCTCATCAATTTCCCCTACTCGGATAGTTATTCGTGGGGTAAATCTACCGGATTGCCTCGGTGAGCGATTCGAGCAGTTCGTCGTAGGTGTCGAGAGCCGGGAATTCGGGAAACTCATCGATCACGTTCTGGGGAGCGTGGAAGAGGAAACCCGCATCGGCTTGGGCCAGCATGGTCGTGTCGTTGTAGGAATCTCCGGCGGCGACGACGAAATAGTTCAACGACTGGAACGCTTGAACCGCACTTCGCTTTGGGTCGGCGATCCGCAACTTGTAGTCGACAATACGATCGTCTTCGACAACGAGTTGGTGACAGAGCATCGTCGGCCGGTTCAGATGGCACATCATTGGAACACCGAACTGTTCGAACGTGTCCGACAAGATGACAACTTGAGTTCGTTTCCGCAGCTCGTCGAGAAACGCACACGCCCCAGGGAGAGCGTCCAGGTCATCGATGATCTTCTCGATCTGCGACATCGTGATCTTGTGCTCGCTAAGCACTGCGAGGCGACCCTTCATCAGCACGTCATAGTCGGGCTCATCTCGGGTGGTTCGTCGCAGTTCATCAACGCCGGTCGCGTCAGCGATCGCTACCCATACTTCTGGAATAAGCACCCCTTCAGCATCCAGGGCGACAAGAGATTGTTGCGGACTCACACTCCCATTGTGGCGGCTCCGGCAGCGAAATGGGGCGGTTTTCTCTCGGAGTACCAAATCTTGCTGACAGCTGAGTCGACTTTTCGACTTACGAGGCGCTCTTCGCCTCCATGTCGATTGCCCAGAGCTTCTTGCTGGTGCCATAGGCCATCACGAACAAACCGCAGATGTTCGCTACGAGGAGCGTAGGGACCGCCCAGCTCAGAACTGCTGTACCCGTGAAGAACACGATGGTGTTGATTGCCACGTAGACAATTCGGATCTCGGTTGGGCCGATGCCGTGGTACGCGATCTGGAACTTGTTGGTCGCTGCGAAGTTCAGGAACGACAGCGCCATCGTCGCCCCGGTGGCGAGGAGAAGGCCGAGAAACCAGAACATCATGTTCGGCGCCAAGAAGCTATAGGCGATGACGAAGCTGCCCGCGAATATGAAATCGAGGAAGTGGTCCATGAAGAAGCCCCACTTGACCAGGCCAGTGTCACGGTGCCGACCAACGGCACCATCGAATAGGTCGGTCAGGTAC
>CAZHUR010000305.1:0-3944 GCA_964535395.1 uncultured Acidimicrobiales bacterium | reverse complement strand
GGGAACGCTCTTGGTTTGGAAGATGATGCTCGTCATGGCCGGGCCATCGAGCGGGTCCGGATCAGAAGCTGAGCGCGACATCACGACAAAGCGTGTGGTGTTGCCGAGCTTGTCTTCGATACGACTTCGAAGAATCTGAAGGCCGTACGTCTCGGCTGCGAGTTCGCTGGCGATGGCACCGAAGCTAGGGTCGTTTCGCTCGGCAGCCTCTCGAGCCGCGCCCGCCGTATCGCCAAAGTCCATTGGCTCGACTCCGAGTTCACGAATGAGGTCGCGGCACTGGGCCAGACCCTGCTCATGGGACGCAATCGTCTTGAGCGATTCGAGCGTTGCCGACTGAGGCGCTAACAACTGATGGCGAATCGGCTGATAGTGCTCACCCACGATGTAGAGGCTGGATTCGGGGAGGAGATGGTGAATGTCGGCCACGCGGCCGCCCAACGTGTTCTCGATCGGGATCATGCCAAGATCGCAGTCTCCGGTCTCGACCGCAGCAAAAGCTTGAGCAAAAGTGTCAAAGCCGACCGGCTCCATATCGGGGTACGCGGCCGAACAAGCCATATGCGAGTACGCCCCTGGGACGCCTTGAAATGCAATGCGGTTACGAGAAGTCACCCTTAAATACTAGCGAGCGTGAGTTTTCTTGTTGATTCTTCGCTCGAAGGTGCCACGATGGTGGCCGTGGATGAGCAAGCTGTCCGACAGCTAGTCGAGAAAATTCAGGCCGGTGAAACCTCCCCAGATGATGCGGTGGAGGCTCTCCGACGTCTCCCGTTTACCGACCTCGGTTCTGATACCCACGCGCGTATCGACCACCACCGCGCACTTCGACAAGGTCTCCCCGAAGCGATCTACGGTCCGGGAAAGACCCCCGACCAATGCGTTGCGATCGTTACCGAACTCTTGGAGAAAGGCACTGGGCCAGTGGTGCTGACCAGAGTCTCCGATGATCAGCGCGACGCGCTGAACGCAGCTCACCCTGGAGCCTCTGAACTTGGGGGAGTGCTGGTCTGGCGTGCGCCCGAGGTGCAGCCAGATCGAACCGTCGCCGTCGTCAGCGCTGGAACCGCCGACACTCCAGTGGCCGACGAATGCGAGGCGACGTTGCGCTCGTACGGAGCGAACGTCGACCGGCTCAGCGACGTCGGGGTCGCAGGGCTGCACCGACTGCTCGCCGAACTCGATCGCATCACCGCAGCCGATGTGGTGATCGTGATCGCCGGGATGGAAGGTGCGCTTGCATCGGTCGTGGGCGGCCTTTGTGCTCGCCCGGTCATCGCCGTTCCTACCAGCGTCGGTTATGGCGCCGGCCTCGAAGGCGTTACAGCCCTACTCGGCATGCTCGCGAGTTGTGCCGCTGGCGTCAATGTCGTCGGCATCGACAACGGATACGGCGCTGCGGTCAGCGCGATGCGCATGCTCCAGTTGGCGGACGGCTAACCCATGGCAACGCTTTGGATCCACCCCTTCAACGGCATCGCAGGTGACATGACCTTGGGCGCGCTCATCGGCGCCGGCGCCGACGCCGATCACCTACGGGCTGAACTCAAGAAGCTCGACGTCGATGGTTGGCAGCTCAACGCCGAGCCGGTCTCGCGCAATGGCATCGGCGCAATCAACGTCACCGTCGACGCCGACGAGGGACACGTCCACCGCACCGCTCAGGACATCATCGACCTCGTCACAGCTGCCGACTACCCAGCCCGGGTCACCGCTCGAGCAATCTCGGTCTTCGAAGCGCTTGCCGAAGCCGAGGGACATATTCACGGCATCGACCCTTCACAAGTGCACTTCCACGAGGTGGGAGGCATCGACGCAATCGTCGACATCGTCGGGTCGTGCCTAGCTCTCGAATCGCTCGACGTCGATCACATCGTCGTAGCACCAGTAGCGCTCGGCCAAGGCTTAGCCAAAAGTGCTCACGGCATCATCCCAAACCCGGCGCCAGCAACCGCCCGGCTCCTCGAGGGAGTGCCCGTGAAAGGTCTCGACGTACCGGTTGAACTGACGACCCCAACCGGAGCAGCGCTCGTTCGAGCATTGGCAGATGAGTGTGGACCCATGCCATCGATGACGGTCGCTGCAGCGGGCTTTGGCGCTGGCGATAGAGAACTCGAAGCTCACCCGAACCTGCTTCATGTGATTCTTGGAGAAGGCCAGGTCGCTGGCACCGAACAACTGCTCGTCCTGGAGGTCAACGTCGACGACCTCACCGGTGAGTATCTGGCCCACGCCGTCACAAAGTTGATCGATGCTGGGAGCCTCGATGCGTGGCTCACCCCGATCGAGATGAAGCGCGGCCGACCAGCATCGATGGTCTCGGCTCTTATCGAACCCCACCAGCTCGAAGCCGTTGGCCAGGTGCTGTTGAATGAAACTGGCTCACTCGGCTACCGGGCATACGGCGTCGATCGAACCGCGTTGCCCCGCCGCATCGAAACGGTCGCAGTCGAGGGCCACAACATCCGAATCAAGGTTTCCGAAGGCACGGCCAAGGCAGAGTTCGCCGACGTCATCACAGCAGCATCCGCACTAGGCCGACCCGCCCGCGCCGTTGCTGCTCAGGCTGAACGTATCTGGAATGAGGGTGCGGCGAACTAAGGTGTGGTCATGACCGACCGCTTCTACTTCCGCCAGCTGCTGTCCGGCAGAGACTTCGCCCAGAACGATCCGTTCGCCCAACAGATGGTCAACTTCGTCTACCTCATCGGCGACAGAGAAACCAAAGAAGCGATCATCGTCGACCCGGCCTATGACCCCGCGGGCATTCTCGGCGTCCTCGAAGAGGACGACATGACCTGTGTTGGAATGTTGGGCACGCACTATCACGCCGACCACGTGGGTGGATCGATGATGGGTTTGAACGTTGCGGGTGCTGCCGAGCTATTGAAGGAAACGACCGTTCCGCTTCATATTCAGGCCGACGAAGCCGAGTTCGTGAAGAAGGTGACAGGACTCACCGATAGCGACCTGATCCGACACAACGGAGCGAGCTCGATCGATGTGGGCGAGATCACGATCGAGTTGATCCACACGCCAGGTCACACCCCGGGGTCACAGAGCTTCCTCGTTGAGAATCGCCTCATCGCCGGCGACACCCTCTTTCTCGAAGGATGCGGGCGAACCGATCTCCCAGGTGGCAACCCCGAGCAGCTGTATCACAGCCTCACTTCGGTCCTATCACAGGTTCCCGACGATGCGATCTTGTTCCCCGGTCATCAGTATTCGCCAGCGCCGTCGGCGTCGATGGGCCAGACGCGCTCGCAGAACTTCGTGTTCGCTCCAAAGTCTGCCGAACAATGGGTTGCGATGTTCGGGGCCTAGCGGCCTACTGACCTTGGTCTTGCTCGCGAGCCTCACGGCGAGCTCGGGCCTTGTGGCGTTCCTCGCCACCGAAGAACTTCGGGCGATCGGCCCAGAACACGATCTTCTTCTTGGCCACGTCTTCATCGGCATCCGGACGCATCTCAGCCCACGGATCATCGTCGCTCAAGTCGATCGTGGGTTCCTCGCCACCTTCTTCGAGCGGAGTGGTGAGGTCTTCGGGACTCGGAGCTGGAGGAACAAGACCTACGTCTGCAGCGCTGCCGAATGGATTTGCTGTTGACTGTGATTCAGGTTCAGGCCGTGCGACTTCTTGAGCTGCGGTCTCGTCGTCGAGCAGCTCGGGTCCCGCATGGTTGAACAGCGAGGTCAGTGGTACACGCTTTGCTTCGACCATTTCGTCGACTGGCTCGTCAACAGCCAGATCGGGATCGAGATCCGGCGAATACTGAATTGGAGACTCCTCGACCGGAGCTACGTGCTCTGGGGTCTCGATTACCTCGGAGTCGGGGAGGGTGATGAACCTCTCCTTTGCCGCTTCGTCGGGAGAAACGATGAAGTCGGTTGGCGCTGGGTTGTTCAGGTCGATGACGTACTCATCGACCTCGACGCCTACAAAC
>CAZHUR010000304.1:0-3956 GCA_964535395.1 uncultured Acidimicrobiales bacterium | reverse complement strand
ACGCTCTTGGCGCCGGTCGCATCTTTGCCCAGGGCGCGAAGCTTGTGAACAAAGCCATCGACGATGGTTCGATCTTTGAGTCGTCGGCATGGCAGTCGGTCACAGAAGCTGGTGAGCAGGGGACTGTTCACTTTGTTGGCTTGCACTCAGACGGAAACGTTCACTCACACACCGATCACTTGTATGCCTTGTTACGTCACGCTGCTTCGACGGGCATCAAGAGTGTTGTTCTACACATCCTCCACGATGGTCGTGACGTCGCTGTCCGGTCGGCGCTCGGCTACATCGAAGCAACCGAAGCTGTGCTCACCGAGATCAACGACAGCGTCGAGGGAGCGAACTATCGGATTGGTTCGGGCGGCGGCCGCATGTGGATCACCATGGATCGTTACGGCGCTGACTGGGCGATGGTCGAGCGCGGCTACAACACACACACTCATGGTGAAGGTCGCCAGTTCAGTTCCGCGACCGAAGCGGTCGAAACAATGTACGAAGAGTCCGATGATGGTGATCAGAACTTGGGTGAGTTCGTTGTGGTTAACGCAGACGGCGTGCCGGTCGGGACGATGGCCGATGGCGATGCGGTCGTGTTGTTCAACTTCCGCGGAGATCGAGCGATCGAGATCAGCCAGGCCTACGACGACGAAGAGTTCCCGTACTTCGATCGAGGCTCCAACCCCGATGTGAATTTCGTTGGCCTGCTGCAGTACGACGGCGACGCGTTCGTGCCAACCAACTATCTGGTCGAGCCGCCGGCGATCAACCGCACGATCAGCGAGTTCTTGTGTGCGGAAGGTTCGAAGAGCTTTGCGATCAGCGAAACGCAAAAGTTCGGACACGTCACCTTCTTCTGGAACGGAAACAAGTCTGGGTTCATCGACGAGTCGTTGGAGACGTTCGTAGAGATCCCCTCCGACAATGTCGAGTTCAACAAGACCCCGGCCATGAAGCTGATCGAGATCACCGACAAGACGATCGAGATGTTGCGCTCTGGCGACCACGACTGGGGACGCCTCAACTTTCCGAGTCCAGACATGGTTGGTCACACCGGCGACCTCAACGCAACGATCGAAGCGATTCGCGTGCTCGAAGATTGCATGGCCCGGTTGCTCCAAGTGATCGAAGAACTCGGGGGAGTGTTGGTATTTACTGCCGACCACGGAAACGCCGACATCATGTACACCGAGAAGGACGGGGTCACGACACCGTTGACAAGCCACACGCTTTCGCCCGTCCCGTTTGCGATCTTCGATCCAAGCAATGACGGAGCCTACGAGCTCGATGTGCCCGAAGACGCTGGCCTCAGCAACGTAGCAGCCACCCTCATCAACCTCTTGGGCTACAAAGCGCCGAGCGACTACAACGCCAGTTTGCTCAAGTTCTCGTAGCAAACGCCGTTCTCAGCTTGCGCCACTTCGTGCCGATGGAAGCGAGTGAGGTGTGAGATACCAAAAGCAATACCGCCGACTCTGCGCATCTCGTTGTTTTTGGTAGCAGCTGTATTGATCGGGGCGTGCGGGTCTTCGCAAAATACAACCGTCGCTGTCGAACAGTCCGCTGCCCCCTCCACAGCGCCGGTCGTTGCCGAAACAACAACCGTCGCGGTTGAGTCCTCAACCATTCCATCGTCACTGCCGCTCGTTGCCGACACATCAACCGACGGTTCACCTCTTCCATCAGACCCCGACATCTGCAATTGGCTTTTCTCGGCGACGTTTCGCAACAATTCGAGCACTATCTGGCTCGATCATCGAACAGCGATGGAAATTGCGTCGGAGGACTGGATTGATGCACAACAGGTTTCCTGCGAACGGAATGAACTTCTCCGTGAGGACGAAGACACTAGCGACTATGGACTTGTGCTTAGCATTCGCGAGGACGAGCTCATCGTGGACACGAACGAACACGGCACGTTGGTCGCGACCGAGTGGGTGACGCTCGACCAAGCCGGACTTCAGCCCCAGCTTGGAGACTTCGATGAGGATTCTCCCGAAGCCGCCGGGCTGGAAATTATCGAGGCGGCGTTGGATCGTCGAGCGTGGGACGAGACCTTCTTCGCCGACGAATACATAGACCTGGAAGCGTTTTCTCGTGACGATGAGCAGCTGGTCTACAGCAGTGAAGAATTCCTCGAGAGAGTTAGTGATAGCTCAGACCCCGAACAAGGTTCGGTCGACTATTCGATCGAGATCTATCTCGCCAACCACGCTCCGAGAACCCAAACCCTCGAGGAGTACGCCCAGGAGTTTGAGTGGGCAGAACCACTAGCAGAGTGGTTGAGGAACAGGTATCCCGATCAAGAGATGGTCTTTTTCTGGGGGCTCGACAGAAAGCCAGATGGCGGAGAGTTTCTCCCGGTCGGGCCCGGTCGTTTCCTTCTGATCGAAACCGTCGAAGGCTGGAAAGTGCTGTCCGTCGTTTGAATTGCGCGTAATTTTGTTTCTGGGCCGGAAGTGTCGAGCGCAATTTTGTTTCTGGGCCGGAAGTGCCGAGCGCAACATCGCGCGTGTGTTCGATCCACAGGTATCTGTGGATTTGGTGGATAAGTCGGAACTTCTGACGTCCCGGGAATAGAACTTCCCATAGTGAAGTTGAGTGTGATCGACTAAGGATTGACTCGATTTGACGAGGTGCTCCAACGGAATTGACCATAAGGTTGATCCGGCGGGTGAATAGCACTCCTAGACTTGAGTGCTATCCACGCAAGTTTTCCCTCTCCCAAGCAAAAATTCAGGAGTAATAACACATGTCCAAGGCAGTAGGAATCGACCTAGGAACTACCAACTCTGTGGTAAGCGTGCTCGAAGGCGGTGACCCGGTTGTCATAGCCAACTCGGAAGGCTCTCGCACCACACCTTCGGTGGTCGCATTTGCAAAAGACGGCGAGGTGCTCGTCGGCGAGGTCGCGAAGCGCCAAGCCATTACCAACCCCGATCGCACGATTCGATCCGTAAAGCGCCACATGGGCACGAGCTGGAAGATCGACGTCGACGGCAAGAACTACACCTCCCAAGAGATCTCCGCTCGAACCTTGATGAAGCTGAAGCGTGATGCTGAGGCATACCTCGGCGAGTCGGTCACTCAGGCGGTCATCACCGTTCCTGCATACTTCGACGATGCGCAGCGAACCGCTACCCAAGAAGCCGGCACGGTCGCTGGGCTCGAGGTTCTTCGCATCATCAACGAGCCAACCGCAGCCGCTTTGGCATACGGCCTCGACAAGGGCGAAGACGACCAGACAATTCTCGTATTCGACCTCGGTGGCGGTACGTTCGACGTCTCGGTACTCGAGATCGGTGACGGTGTGTTCGAAGTTCGTTCAACCCACGGCGATACCAAGCTCGGTGGCGACGACTGGGACGAAGCGGTCATCGAATGGCTTGTGACGAGCTTTAAGAACGATCACGGAGTCGACCTCGGTGCCGACTCGATGGCTGGACAGCGTCTCAAGGAAGCTGCTGAGAAGGCCAAGATCGAACTCAGCCAGGTGCAGTCGACTCAGGTCAACCTGCCGTTCATCACCGCAACCGATGCCGGTCCATTGCATCTCGACTACAGCCTCAGCCGCTCGAAGTTCGAAGAGCTAACCTCAGATCTTCTCCAGCGCACGCGTGTTCCGTTCGAGCAAGCAATCAAGGACGCCGGACTCACCAAGGGCGAGATCGACCACGTCATCCTCGTCGGTGGTTCAACCCGAATGCCAGCGGTTGCTGAGTTGGTCCAGGAGCTCACTGGAAACGAGCCCAACAAGACCGTTAACCCGGACGAAGTTGTCGCGATCGGCGCTGCTGTTCAGGCCGGCGTTCTGAAGGGTGAGGTCAAGGACGTTCTACTCCTCGACGTCACTCCACTGTCGCTCGGTATCGAAACCAAGGGTGGCGTGATGACCAAGCTCATCGAACGCAACACCACCATCCCGACCAAGCGCACCGAGGTCTTCACCACAGCTGACGACA
>CAZHUR010000303.1:0-3972 GCA_964535395.1 uncultured Acidimicrobiales bacterium | reverse complement strand
CGCTCTCCCCTTCAAAGTCGACATGGACCATTTTGGCGGCCTCATCGAAATTCATATTGATATCCCAGCAGCGTGAACTGTCTTCTTCGGCCCGCCATTCCTCGATTCGTTCAACACCGCTCTCGTCCAAGAAGTCGTTCGCAACGATTCCCGTGCACCAAAGCAATTCGACCCCTTCGGGAAAGTCGCCGTAGCCGCTTGCGAGTCCGTACTTAACTGCGACCTCCGTCAGCGGAGCTTGCAGCGCTTCCAAGAACTGTGGTTTCTCAGTTGGGTGAGACCGACCGCCGAGATCACGACTGTAAACAAGTGTCCACACGAGACAAGAGTACTCGGAGGCAGGTGCGCTCGCCCGATGTGTAGCGGCCATGAGCAGAGGCGACACGGAATGCTCATGGTTCGGCGCGTCGAAACGTCTGGATCCATTCAGCGAGAGCGGCACCGATTTCGTTTGGCGAATCTTCTTGGGCGAAATGACGGCCGGTGACCGCGACCTCAGTTTGGTTGGGCCACGTGCGCGCTATCGAAAGCAGTTCGCCGGTGAGCGTGTCGCCGTCGGAGACGTTGATCAGAAGCTTTGGCACGGGAGACGATGCAAGCCAGGTCGAGTAGGTGGCCACGATCTCGTGGACGTCAGCGGGCTCGCCATCGAAAGGAATCTCCCGCGGCCAGGTCAGTGTGGGCCTGCGCGCTTCTCCAGGTTCGGTAAAGGGCCTCCGGTACTCCGTCATCTCTTCGGTGGTTAGCTCGCGAATGACACCGCCCGGTAGTCCCCGTTCGATAAAGACGTTGTCGATCAAGGCCATCTGCTCACCGACGTCGGTTCGAAGCTGTTCGAAAAAGGTGCGTCCTTCAGCGGTGAGCTGGGACCACGAGCGTGGTGCCACGTTGGCTTCCATGTAGGCAATTCCAGCTACCGAGTCGGGGTGGCGACGCGCCCAGTCGAACCCGAGACCAGAACCCCAGTCGTGAAGCACCAGCGTGACCTGTTCAGTTACACCGAGTTGTTCGAGAAGTTGGTCGAGATAGTGGCGGTTCTCCACGAAACGGTACGAGCCAGGTCCTGAATCGGTGAGCTTGCCAGAATCGCCGAACCCGATCAGGTCGGGGGCAATACAACGGCCGAGGTGTTCAACGTGGGGGATGACGTTGCGCCAGATGAACGATGAGGTTGGATTGCCGTGAAGAAATACGATCGGGTCGCCGGCGCCGGTGTCGACAGTCGCCATCGAGATGCCGTCTATGGCGACGTACCGCTTTGAATACGGCATTGATGAACTTATGGCCATGTCTCCCCCTTTTTTCTGTTCTGGAACTTAGCGATACCGCCTCGAATTGCAACGGAGTGGAATGACTGCTCCGAAATGACGACCGATTAGGAAGCTAGCGTGGGCCGTTCGCAAGGCGTTCCAGAGAATGCACGGATGCACACAACACAACTACTCTCGCCTTAGCGACTGCGTCAACACAACTACGAGGGCACCGAAATCATGGCAAGCGAATGGGTAATCGATAGCTACACCGGCTTTGAAGGCCTACGCCTCCAAGACTGCGAAGTCGAAGAGCCGGGGCCCAACGATGTGCGGCTGAAGGTCGAGGCGTTCGCTCTGAACTGGGGCGACGCCGACCTCATGGTCGACCAGTACTCGTTTAGCTTCCCGGAGTTCCCAGCTCGCGTCGGTATCGAAGCTGTCGGAATCGTCGAAGCTGTCGGCTCAGACGTCACCGGCATCGAAGTCGGCAAACGTTACGCAACGCTGCCCTACTTCTATTACAACCGCGGCGCCAGCGCCGACACGATGCTCATCGACCACCGCTACATCACGCCCTCGCCCGAAGGCTTGAGCGCCACCGAGGCCACGTCGATCTGGATGCAGTATCTGACGGCGTACTACCCCGTCATCGAATTCGCGAGCGCAAAGCCTGGTGTAAACGTGTTCGTCGCAGCCGGAACGAGCACCGCTGGCAATGCGGCGATCGAGATTGCGGCGATGAAGGGCGCAAACGTTCTCACCACCACTCGCCAGCGGCGCAACGTCGAATACCTGACTACGTCGGGCGCCAATCACGTGTTCGTCGACGACGGCGAGAGAGACTTGGCCAAGTTCATCACCGACGCCACCGACGGAGTCGGCGCTCACCTCGCGTTCGACCCGGTGGGCGGAAGCTTCACCGGTCGATACGGCGCGGCGATGGCCAAGGGCGGCACAATCGCGATCTACGGATTGCTTTCTGGAGTGTTTCCCGAGTTCCCGATGGTCTCGATGTTTCAGACCAACGCGTGGGTGAAGGCCTATTCGCTGTTCAACTTTGTGGAAGATCCCCCAGCACTGCAGCGTGGCCTCGAGTTCGTCAACGCCGCTATCGCTTCAGGCGATTTGAAGCCCAACGTCGACAAGGTCTTCCCCATGGAGGGCTACATCGACGCCTGGCACTACTTGCGCGACGGCGGCAGAGACTCGTATGGCAAGGTCGTCATCGACACCAGCCTCTAGCCATAGTTGGACTCGCAAGTGCGTCCGCGGACGCATTTCGAACACTCACTGTGGCCGATTCACTCACTGAATGTGGCTCAGGCTCCGCTGGTAGCAGTTCACCATCGCCCATCATCTTCGGACCGTCTTGTTGTCCATTGCAATCCAGGCCGGGCGTTTGATCGCTAACTTCTCATGGTTAATCGCCGATATTTGAAGGCAGGTCAAGCCAAAAAGCGGGTGGGCAATGCATCAAAAATCAGAGTTCACGCTTGCACAAGTAGAACAGTTCAAGCGAGATCGATGGCCCTACGTGATCGGCCACGTCGGAGCGACGGCAGCGGTCGTTGGAGTTTCGTGGCCAGTAGCCGATCACCAGGCTCTTCTTTGGTTCGCTGTCATCCATCACATTTCTACGTGGATTCTGGCCTTCACCTTCTTCCTTCCGTTTCGATCGGGCCCCCAAGCCGAAATTCCGTTGTCGACCTATATCGGGACCGCTGTTTGCAACGCAACGTTGAGTTCGGCGCTGCTATTCGACCTCACAGCTGCTCGCAACCTGGACTTCACATTGGCCGTTGGAATCGTGCTGTTTGCCGGCGCAGCCGGATCGTTCGTAACCCTCGGAGTGCACTCAACGGTCATGCGTGTTGCATTGGCGAGCCTGCTACTGCCATATGTGCTGATAACACTTTTTCTTGGTCACATTGCGATCGCATTGGGGGTCGTGTTCTTCTTCTGCAACGTCGTCATCACTGGAGTATGGAAGACGACAACCGGGCATCAGCAACTGATTGCATCGCGTATCAGCGAATCCCACCGAGCTGCGGTTGCCGAAGTAGAGGCGGAAACAGATCCCCTCACCGGGTTGATGAACCGGCGCGGAGTAGAGCGGCTCGATGGCAGGGCGCTGAACGCCGGGGCTGCTGCAATGTATTTCGACGTGAACGGTTTCAAAGCGATCAACGACACGTTTGGACACAGTGCCGGAGACGAAGTTCTGCGAATGATCGCACAACGACTTCGAGACACCGTCCCCACTCGCGACGTTGTAGCGCGAATTGGTGGGGATGAGTTTCTCGTTCTCTCATTCACCGACGAAAGATTCGCCATCGACGCAATAGTTCAGGATGTCAACGAGCAGCTTCAACAACCGATCGTCGTTGCGGGAGGTCAGGTTCTGCACATCACCATCGCAGTAGGCATTTCCTATACCGACGCCCCATGGCTGCAGCTGGCAGAACTAGTCCGCGACAGCGACCGCGACATGTACCGCACAAAGCGCACAATGCAGAGCGGTAAGAACGGCGCTGATATCACTTCAACGGTGGATGTCGACCTCGACCGGTTTGCCGCCTAGGACCCATCAGCCTGAGGTCAAAAACCCAATCGAAGGTTAGTGGTACGAGGCGTCGACTAGCCTCGCCGCATGCCACGCCAGACCAAGGAAATCGTCTTGTCGCTTGCGCTCGCTTTGGTTTCGCTTGGGAACATCGTG
>CAZHUR010000302.1:0-4002 GCA_964535395.1 uncultured Acidimicrobiales bacterium | reverse complement strand
ATCTACGACAACGTGGCTTACGGTCCGCGAGTTGCTGGCCGAAAGAAGGGCCTTGACGACGTGGTCGAATCGAGTCTGAAGAAGGCTGCGCTTTGGGACGAGGTCAAAGACCGACTGAACGAGTCAGCCATTGGGCTGTCCGGTGGTCAGCAGCAGCGCCTCAGCATTGCACGTGCAATCGCCGTGGACCCTGAAGTCCTGCTGATGGACGAGCCCTGCTCCGCGCTCGATCCAATCGCAACCGCTCGCATCGAAGAGCTGATGGCAGAGATCAAGGACGAGTACACGATCCTGATCGTCACCCACAACATGCAACAGGCGGCACGCGTTTCGGATCGGACTGGATTCTTCTCGGTAGAGGTCGATGAAGAGAGCGACCGGCGCACCGGCCTCCTCGTCGAATACACCACCACGGAGAAATTGTTCTCAAACCCAGACGACGATCGGACCGAGAACTACATCACCGGCAGATTCGGATAATTCTCATGTCTCAAATAGAACTTCGCGGCAACTTCCACGAGGAACTCGACCTGGTGCGTGACACCATCGTCACGCTCGCTGCGAACGTCACCGAGGCAATCCCTCGAGCCACCGAAGCTTTGATCGACAACAACCTTGAGGTGGCCCAACAGGTCATCGAGCGCGACGAAGAACTCGACGCGCTTTCGGTGTCGATCGAAGAGCGCTGTTATGCCCTCATTGCATTGCAACAGCCAATGGCTCGCGACATGCGATCGATCGTGACAGCGATGAAGATCAACGGCGAGTACGAACGCTCCGGCGACCTGGCTGTCAACATCTGCAAGGGTCTTCGTCGCAGCTTTGGCATGACCCTGACCCCGACTCTGCGAGGTCTCATTACGTCGATGAGCGAAGAAGCTGTGAGGCTGAACCGTCTGTCGGTGGATGCATACGTCGAACGAAATGTTGGTCTGGCTGCTGCGCTCCCCGACATGGACGACCGCCTCGACGATCTGCAGATGGATTTCATCGAAGAGATCTTCAAAGCACACGATGCGAACGAACTCGAGCTGCAGGAAACGGTACAGCTCGCTCTCATTGCTCGTTTCTATGAGCGCATTGGCGACCATGCCGTGACCATTGGTGAACGCGTCGTCTACATGGTGACCGGCGAACCGCCAGAACTTGCTGGGGCGACCCGTTCGGAGCAGGCTGCGGTCTTTCCAGAAACGGTCGAAGGCGAGTTCGACGGAGTGATCAAACTAGACCCCGACTCCGAATCCGAATAGCCGGAAGTACCCTAAGTACATGGCTTGGCTAGTTGCACTGGCTCTGGTGATCGTCCTCGTGGTGGTTGTCATCATGAGCAATCGCCGTGAACAAGGCCACCTCGGACGTATCCAGCGCACCCTTGAGACAGCCGGCGACGACCGCTCCCCAGCTCGATCGATCGCATCTGCACTCGACCGACTCGAAAACATGGTGCACTCCGATGAGTCCGACGAGATGCCACGCCGGGTAGAGGTTGCTTTCGACGCCATCTCGGCTGCAGCGATCTTGGTCGACGGCGATGGTGTTGAGCTGCTCCGCAATCGACACGCTGAGCCATATCGAAACGCCCGTCACGGTGACGCTCTCGTCGAGAACGAGATGCAAGCGCGACTGCGCGATGCTCTGCTTGGCGAATCGACCGAAGAAGAACTTCAAATCCATGGTCCGCCAGCGCGGTCGCTGCTGATTATGGGCGCGCCCCTCGTCTCTGAAGGTGAGCTACTCGGCGCTGTTGTGCTGGTCGACGATGTCAGCGAACAAAATCGGTTGGAACAGGTGCGCCGGGATTTCGTCGCCAACGTAAGTCACGAGCTGCGAACACCCGTCGGAGCGCTGAGCCTGCTCGCCGAAACTCTGCAAGGCGAAACCGACCCCGAAGTTCTCTCCTCGTTCCTTGCACGAATCCAAGACGAATCTCAACGGTTGAGCGACCTCATCGACAACCTGCTCGACCTCAGCCGAATCGAAGGCTCTACCGAGAACCAAACCGCCGAGGTCGACCTTGGAGGCGTGCTTAACGAAAGCGTTGCGGTGGTGCGCTCGGCTGCCGAGCACAACGAGATCGAAGTGACGACCGAGGTATTTGAGTCGCCCAACATCATCGGTGACCGTTCGCAGCTGGTATCGGCGGTCTCAAACCTGCTGAGCAATGCCATCAAATACACACCCGCGGGCGGAACGGTGAGTGCCCGCGTTGTGAGCCATGGCACCGAGGTTGCAATCGTTGTCGAAGACGACGGAATCGGGATCCCGCAGAAAGATCTCAACCGAGTCTTCGAACGCTTCTATCGAGTCGACCGAGGGCGAGGATCGACCACGGGCGGAACCGGACTTGGACTCTCCATCGTGCGAAACGTCACCGTGAATCATGGCGGCCGCGTCGAAGTCACATCCCAAGAGGGCGTCGGATCGACCTTCTCGATGGTCCTACCAGTTGGCGGCGCGAGCCGTCGAGAGCTAGACGAGGTTGCCTTGTTGGACCAGTTCGATGAGTGACCTATCGGTTCTCGTCGTCGAGGACGAACCCAGCTTTGCCGAAGCTCTCACGCTCGGGTTGAGCCGTGAAGGCTTCACCGTCACCGTCTCCTCCGACGGCGCCGATGCGCTGCGCCGGTTCGACGAAGTGAATCCCGACATTGTTTTGCTCGACGTCATGTTGCCCACGCTGTCGGGTATCGACGTGTGCCGCGAGATCCGAACCAAGTCCAAGGTGCCGATCATCATGGTGTCGGCGAAAGGCGAAGAACTCGACGCGGTTGTCGGTCTCGAAGTTGGGGCTGACGACTATGTCACCAAGCCGTATCGCCTCCGCGAACTGGTCGCCCGAATGCGAGCGGTTGTGCGCCGCTCCGAAGAAGAATCGACCGAGGCTCCGGCGGACACCGACAAGAACCTTGCGCCGATCACCGTCGGCGATGTCACCGTCGACCCTGCGCGCCATGAGGTGATCGTCCGTGGCGAGAGCCTTGACCTGCCGCTCAAAGAGTTTGCAGTGCTCCACCTTCTGGTTGAGAACGCAGGACGAGTGCTCACTCGTGAAGTGTTGATCGATCGGGTCTGGGGCGTCGACTACGTCGGCGACACCAAGACACTCGATGTGCATATCAAACGCCTGCGTTCAAAGGTCGAGGCAGACCCCAAAGACCCAACTCGCATCGTCACCATCAGAGGCCTCGGATACAAACTCCAGGACTAACCGTCATAATTTTGAGCACGAGGGAGGGTTTTGGATTCTCGATTTGTACAGGATTTCAGACCCCACAGGTCTGAAATCCTGTACAAAAACTGTTTGGTTGCCTCGGTTACAAATGCGCAGACTGACCCACGAGTATCGACGCTCGATCTCCCCGAACCCAAAGAGCGACATCTCGAGCATCGAAGATGAGGCTGATAACGATGGTCACCGCTGCAACAGCCGCGTAGCCCCGATACACCGCCCACTGGTCTGAGCCGACGTCTTGGGCCAGGAACCAGAGCGGGATGAGCCAGAACACATGGCCCACTCCAAACAACCTCGACACGGTCGTGCCATCTTTCAAAAACACGATCAACCCGGTGATTGCATTCAGCACTTGCGCAGCGAGTAGGTAACGCGCAGAGTCGAACCCAATAAAGACGACAGGGCCGACAAAGAGGACGAGCTGCATCCAATACATCCACGGCTTCACATGCTTGGGAATGAACTTTCCGACCTGCAACATCAGACGAAACGACTCCACGTGCTCTCCTCGGCGCTAGTGGTACCGACATTGTGGGGATCGATTGACGGCTAGACAATTACCTCCGAGGTAAGGCTCCAATGACGATTTGTACAGGATTTCAGACCCCACAGGTCTGAAATCCTGTACAAAAACTGTTAGTGGCCTAGTTGGTCGGTGTCGACGAGGCGGAAGAGCAGGACCAGCGCCGGAACGACCAGGACGGTCGCGATCGCGGCTGCGATGAGAAGCGCTGTCAGTGTGGCTGGGTGGCCAGCACCGTCCGCGATCG
>CAZHUR010000301.1:0-4007 GCA_964535395.1 uncultured Acidimicrobiales bacterium | reverse complement strand
GAAACGTACATCTCGTTCTGGCCAGTAACGCTCGGCGAGGTCGGACGGCTTGCCCGACTCCAGGCTGGTGCCGGACTGCATGATGACGATCTCGTCGGCGAGACCTTCGGCTTCGAGCAGTAGGTGCGTGCACATCAGGACCGACTGGCCACCGGCGGCCATGTCTCCAATGAGTCCGAGTACGGCGAGGGCAGATTCGGGATCGAGACCCGACGTAGGTTCGTCGAGCAGCAGAAGGTCTGGTTTGTGAAGAACTGCACGGGAGAGAGCGAGCCTGGTCTTCATGCCGGTTGAGTAGCCGCCCACGAGTTGATCGAGAGCCGATTCGATCGCAAATAGTGATGCTGCTTCTTCAATTCGCTCGTCGGCTTCTCTACCTTTTCCGAGATCGTAGAGTTCGGCGGCGTAGCGAAGGTTGTCCCAGCCCGTCAGACGGTCATAGAGCGATGGTTTGGCAGACACGACTCCGCAGCGTTGACGAACTTCCTCGCCATCGGCGCTGGCCGGGTCGAGTCCAAAGGTTCGAGCAGTGCCCTCATCGGGTTCCAACGCACCCGTGATCATGCGAATTGCGGTGGTCTTTCCCGCACCGTTGGGGCCCAACAGCACGCTGACCTCTCCCGGAGCGATCTTCAGGTCGAGTTCTCGCAGCGCAACGACGTCACCAAAACGGCGCGTCACGTTCTCAACATCGACGAGGAGATCTCCGGCCACGTTCATTTATCGGCACGAACAGCCCATTCTCAAGGTGCTCGGGCGTATTACAAGATCGGAACTGGCGGGTCGACGCGCTAGTAACCGAGTCGTTCCAGGAGGCTGACTTCGGTCTGCCAGTTCTTGGCGACCTTCACCTGCAGGTCGAGGTAGGTACCTTCACGGAGTTGCTCGCGAGCACCGATGCCGACCTTTTTGATGACCGCGCCCTTCTTGCCGATCACGATTCCCTTTTGTGAATCGCGTTCGACGAGGATTTCGACGCGAACGTGTGGCCATTCCATCTCGGTCACCCGTGTGGCGATCGAGTGCGGAATCTCGTCGCGTAACACCGCGAGCAGCTGCTCTCTTACCAGCTCGGCCACCCAGAACGCATCGGCGGCGTCGCTCACCATGTCCTCGGGATAGTACGGCGGGCCTGGCGGCATCCTCGTTGCGAGGTGAGCAATCAGTTCCTCTACCCCATCGCCGGTTACAGCCGACACGGGAAAGTACGAGTCGAGGTTGAAGTTCGATGCCTTGGCGAGTTGACCCAGAATCTCTTCGGGGCTGGCCTTGTCGGTCTTGTTCACGACGAGGATCGCGTCGTCGGGACAGCGGTCGATGACCCACTTGTCGCCCGGGCCTAGTGGCATCGTCGCGTCGATCAGCACACAGACCGCGTCGACATCGCCGATCGTCGACTCGGCAGACTCGTTCAGCCGTTTTCCGAGTGGGCCACGCGGCTTGTGAATGCCTGGCGTGTCCATGAACACGAGCTGGAGGTTTGGCCGGTGCAGCACACCGCGCACTTGGCTCCGGGTCGTTTGTGGCTTGTCGGAAACGATCGAAACCTTCTCACCAAGAATCTTGTTGAGAAGTGTTGACTTGCCAACGTTCGGGCGCCCCACGAGGGAGACAAAGCCCGAACGAAACTCGGCGTCGGTCATGTTTGGTGCTCGTTCTCTTGCCGGACATGTTGGTCGGCTGCTTCGGCTATTTCGACTTGCTTCTTGGCGAGTACGTGAGTGATTCGACGTCCGTCGACGGCCTCGACAATCAGGATGAACCCAGAGCTGGTGACCGACTCTCCCGGACGCGGAACTCGGCCAAGACCGTTGAAGATCAGACCACCCACGGTGTCCCATTCGTCATCGGGAAGCTCGGCGTCGACCATCTCGTTGAACTCGTCGATCGTGACTCGGCCGAGCACCCTCCATCCGCCGTCCGCGGTCAACTGAACAAGGGGTTCCTCAACGGCGTCGAACTCGTCGACGATCTCGCCGAGGAACTCTTCGATGAGGTCTTCCATGGTGACGATGCCGGCCATCGAGCCGTACTCGTCGATGACGACAACCAGCGTCGTCGGCACGCCGCGCAACTCTCGGAGCAATTCGGCGGCGCGCTTGGTTTCGGGAACGAACATCGGGGGCCGTTGTGCGATCGATACAAAGTGGTCACCGCGACCGCGCTGCACACGTGCGAAGAGATCTTTAATGTGCACGACGCCGGCGACGTCGTCGATGTCGTCGCCGAAGATCGGCATGCGAGAGTGACCGCGCTCGACCATCATCTCGATCGCTGCGCTGATCGTGGTGTCGGCCGAGGCTGACAGCACGTCGGGCCGCGGCACCATGATCTCTCGAATGAGGGTGTCGCCGAACTCGACCAATTCGGCAATGATTCGACCCTCGTCTTGTTCGAGCACCTGTTCGGCGACCGCCGCATCGGTAATCGCCACGATCTCTTCTTCAGACGTCACTTCGGTGGCCGAGCCGGAAGTGCGGCCGAGGATGAGCGTGCTGATGCCGCCGAGACCTCCGAGGACCCAGCGAATTGGAGGAACGGAACGAAGCGCGCGGCTAAAGGCTGCTGCTTGAGGGGCTGCCCGGTCGATGTTGCGCTGGGCCCAGGTCTTTGGCACCGATTCGGTAACGACGAGCATGATGCAGAGCAGGAGCACAAGCGCGACCGGAATCCATGCGGGCGCAAAGTTGCGCGATACGAACAAGGCAACGATTGCGCCAAGAGCAAGCTGAGCAGCGAGGGATAGAGCAAGAATTGGTGCGATCAGGCGGCGGCGATCTTCGAGGTCTTCGACCAATTCGGCAGCGCCGGGCACGTCATCTTCCTCGAGCGCTTCAGCACGGGACTTACTGATTGCGTTCAGGGCACTCTCGGCAACCGCGAGCCCCACGAGCGCCAATACGAGCAGTGGCGCAACAATTATTGCCATCAGTGTGCTCATCGGCGTTTTCGCCAAGAAGACAAGTGCCGTTGTTCGGCTTTCTTCATCTCGGCCTCCTCATCGGGTTCTTGGTGATCCATACCCAGGATATGCAACACGCCGTGTACGACCATTAACGCCATCTCATCTTCGGGTGATTCCGGCGCTTGAGCTGCCACAACCTCAGGACAGATCAACACATCGCCAAGAAGGCGTGGGACTCCTTCGATGGGCGCTGGGTCTGCTTCGTCGTCGAGCGGGAACGACAACACGTCGGTCGGCCCCTCTTTGCCCATGTGCTGTCCGTTGAGTTCGGCCATCTCGCCTGCTTCGATGAACGTGAGGTTGAGTTCGCACAATCCGTCGATGCCCTCGTCTTCGAGAACGGCCAGTGCAAGCGACTGCCACGCAGCGACTTCAACGTTGTGGGTCGACTGTTCGTCGAGCGCAATGACCGAAAGGCCGGTTGCGCTCATGAGTTGCTATCTCCCGAGGGCTGTCCGGGCGAGGGCGAACTGGCTTCATACGCATCGACGATCGCTTGCACGATCGAATGGCGTACGACGTCCTTGCTTCCCAGCCGCACAAAGGCCAGACCGTCGATTCCGCCGAGTATTCGTTCGAGCCCGCCGAGTCCGGTTCTGCCGCCGGCTACGTCGACCTGAGAGATGTCTCCGGTGACGACCGCGCGCGAACCGAAGCCGATGCGGGTCAGGAACATCTTCATCTGTTCTGGGGTCGTGTTCTGAGCCTCGTCCAAGATGATGAAGCTGTTGTTAAGTGTGCGGCCACGCATGAACGCGAGGGGAGCAACTTCGACAGTGCCCTTCTCCATGAGCCGGGTAACGCCCTCGCTGTCGGTCATGTCGTAGAGCGCGTCGTACAACGGACGCAGGTATGGGTCGACCTTCTGCATGAGGTCACCGGGCAGAAAGCCCAAGCGTTCGCCTGCCTCGACCGCTGGGCGGGTGAGGATAATGCGCTCGACCTGGCCAGCTTGCAATGCCTGAAGCCCCATCGCGACAGCCAACCAACTCTTGCCGGTTCCCGCAGGGCCGATTCCGAAGGTGATCACGTTGTTTGCGAT
>CAZHUR010000300.1:0-4009 GCA_964535395.1 uncultured Acidimicrobiales bacterium | reverse complement strand
CTGTCCCTTGGTCAGGCCGTAGATCATGTTGTTGAACAACAAGATGTTGACGTTGACGTTTCGACGCAGAGCGTGAATGAGGTGGTTACCACCAATTGAAAGCATGTCGCCATCGCCGCCGATGACCCAGACGTCCAGGTCGGGTCGAGCCATCTTGAGGCCGGTCGCGAACGCCGGTGAACGGCCATGGATGGAATGCATCCCGTAGGTATTCATGTAGTACGGGAAGCGGGCTGCACAGCCAATGCCGGAGATGAAGACCGTGTCTTCTCGACGGACATCGAGCTCTGGCATAAGCATCTGAACAGCGGTCAGGATGGAATAGTCTCCACATCCAGGACACCATCGCACTTCCTGATCTGTTGACCAGTCCTTCTTTGTGGTTGCGGGTGCGTTTGCCATCATGAAACCTTTGCGTTCTCGATGAGAGCGAGAATTTCTCGCTCAAGTTCTCCAGCGGTGAACGGCTGACCCATCACCTTGTTAATCGGGATTGCGTCCACCAGGAACTCGGCTCTGATGAGCTTGACCAGTTGACCCATGTTGAGCTCCGGAATGATCACGTTGTCGTAGCGTGCAAGAACCTCTCCGAGGTCCTTCGGGAATGGGTGAATGTGGGTGAGGTGCACATGTGCAACCTTGGTGCCGGCCGCCCGGAGTCGACGCATGGCGCCGGTGATGGCACCCCAGGTCGATCCCCAGCCAACAATGACCGTGTCTGCGTCAGCATCGCCTTCGACCGATGTGAGTGGAATGTCCTCGGCAATGATATCGATTCGCTCCTTACGCATCTGAGTCATGTGTGCGTGGTTCGCCGGATCGTACGAGACGTTGCCGGTGCCATCTTGTTTCTCGAGGCCACCAACGCGGTGCATCAGATCGTCTGCACCGGGGATGGCCCATGGGCGCACCAGATTCTCATCTCGTTTGTATGGAAGAAAGATGGGATTACCATCTTCATCGGTTGCATTTGGTTCGGTCTGGAACTTCACATCGATTGCTGGCAGAGAGTCAACATCTGGAAGCTTCCATGGCTCTGAACCGTTGGCGAGGTAGCCGTCGGAGAGCAACAACACTGGGGTCATGTACTTCAGAGCAATTCGTGAAGCTTCGATTGCGGCATCGAAGCACTGCGCTGGACTGTACGCAGCGACTACGGGCATCTGTGACTCGCCGTGACGGCCATACATTGCCATGAGTAGATCCGACGCTTCGGTCTTGGTCGGAAGGCCAGTCGATGGGCCGCCACGCTGAATATCAACAATTACGAGTGGAAGCTCGAGGATGACAGCGAGGCCTATCGCCTCGCCTTTGAGCGCCACACCAGGTCCTGACGTTGTGGTGATCGCAAAGTGGCCACCGTAGGCAGCGCCGATGGCAGAACTAACCGCCGCGATCTCATCTTCTGCCTGGAACGTACGGACGCCAAAGTTCTTGTGCTTGGCGAGTTCGTGAAGAATGTCGGAGGCCGGAGTGATTGGGTATGAACCCAGGAACGCTGGCAGACCTGATTGCTGCGAGGCAGCAATGAGTCCCCACGACAATGCGGTGTTGCCGTTGATGTTTGTGTAGGTGCCCGCGTCGAGCTTTGCAGGTGGCACCGATACGACGTGGCTGCCAAGTTCGGCAGTCTCGCCGTATGCGTGTCCGGCTTTAAAGGCAGCGGTGTTCGCAGCGATAACCTTTTCGCGTCCGGCGAACTTTTGGCCGATCCAGTCGAGCGTCGGCGCTGTTGGACGGGTGTACATCCACGAGACGAGTCCGAGTGCAAAGAAGTTCTTTGAACGCTCGGCGTCGCGGGCTTTCACATCGAGCTTTTCGCCGACTTCACGGGTGAGCTTCGACATCGGGACCTTGATCAAGGTGTAACCGTCGAGCGAACCATCTTCGAGTGGATTGTCCACGTAGCCGGCCTTTTCGAGGTTGCGCTCTTCAAAGGCATCTTCGTTCACGATGATCAAGCCGCCTTGCGCAAGACGATTCAGGTCGGACTTGAGTGCTGCCGGGTTCATCGCAACAAGGACTGTGGGCTCATCGCCCGGAGTCGAGATCGACTCGGAACTGATCTGAACCTGAAAGGCCGAGACACCCGCAAGGGTTCCTTGCGGAGCTCGAATCTCGGCAGGGAACTCAGGCAGAGTTGCGAGATCATTGCCAAAGAGAGCACTTGCATTGGTGAATCGATCACCAGTGAGCTGCATGCCGTCGCCGGAGTCGCCGGCGAACCGGATGACTACCTTGTCGACATCGCGTCCTTCGGCTTGGGCTAAATCGGTCATTAGGTGGGAACCCCCTGAGGCGCGCACGGCCTGCGCTTCTTTGCGCGTTGCGGGAGGTGGCCGTGGTCTCTTAAAATTTAGCCGTTTTGCAGGACAATTCCTGACATAGCGACCAAGAGGTTTCTCAAAAATCTATGTGGCTCGTTGCGCTGCATCACCGAACGCGGGGTCCTTTTCGGCCACCCAAGCAAAGAGCTTCCTGCTCTTTGGAAGCTTGCCATCTCGTTCGAGCAAGTCGGCCAGCGCATAGGCGCGACGCAAATGGTGCTCCATTGGATGCTTTGGAATCTTCCACCCCTTCTCCAGAGTTCGCACGCCGCTGTCTATGAGGCCCCGATCTGCCTGAGAGCCGGCCATGACGATGCGTCCCTCGGTCACTAGCTCAGCTGACGGAGAGAGTTCGCCGAGCTCGGTCCACAAATAGTCGACGTCGGCCCAGTTGCCGAGAGCTCGGTGGCAGTCCATCAGCACCGGGTTCTGTTCAGCGGTACCCGAGAGCAGTCGAAACGTCTCGAGCGCTTCGATGGCCTCGTCCCAGCGACCCAGGCGATAGAGCGATAGGCCATGTAACTCGTGGAGGTCGGCGATCTTTGGGTACCTCTCGGTGAGAGGCAGGGTTGTTTTGTGGCTGTCTTGAAACTGCTCGTTCTCGTATTCTTTGGCAGCTCGCTTAAAGAGACGCCAGCTCCGCGGTCCTTTTTCTTTGCCTGCAATCCGAGACATCTCGCGTTGAACGTCCATTGGCTTTGGTGGGCGACCCGGCAGAGGCCGACGCTCGACGGTGAGCTTGTCACCGCCGCCTCGATTGTCGATGTCTGGCAATCCGCCACGATCGATTGCTTGACGAGCTTGCTCTCGCAGCCCCTCGTTGCGGGCAGCGATCTTGTCTCGGCGGGCCTGGCGTTCGGCGAACTTGCGGCGCTCTTCGGGGCTGAAACGCTCTCCCGATTCTTCTTCGAACATGCGCTGGCCAATGGTGGCGCCGGCTGCTCCGTGCTGTGCAACACTTCCCCACCCGGAGCGCTCCGCACGTGCAGGCTTCTTTGGCCGTTCGTCTCGCTTGCGGCCCTTGTAGCCGTCGCGTCCACCCCGGTTCGACGAGTTGCCGCGAGGTCCGCCACGAGAGTCCTTGCCGCGCGCGTCGCCCCGGGTATCGCTGGAATCCCGGCGTCCATCGCGAGAGTCACGCCGCTCTGAATTACGACCGTCACGATCGTTCGAACGACCCCGAGAGTTGCCACCCTTAGCGCCGCCCCGCGAGCCGTTACCTCGAGGACCACCGCTCGACTTGCCACGCGACCCACCGGGCTTCGAACCTCGCTGACTAGAACCGGATCTTCCGCGAGGAGGGCCCGAGCGGCGCGAAGACGAAGACCCAGAGGCGTTTGGCATTCCGCAAGACTACCGCCCAATGCTCAACTGCGCAGCGTGGCGTTCATCATGGCCTCATTCCTCAAACGAAGCCGGGCAGCGTTTACTTCGCCGAACGAGGTATAGATCTATCGATCTTCTACATAGCGGCTTCGAGTTGCGGTCGCATCTCGGTTGGGCCGACAAGACGATCAGCATGGGCGCGAATGTTGACGATCATCGTGGATCCGTCTCTCTCCACTCCTGCTTTGGGCGCCATCTTGAAGCGAACGACGCCAAGCCCGGCTAGAGCCTCGCGGCCGAGGTCATCGCCCATGATGTCGACTAGGGCATCGTCGAGTCGACTGATGATCTCGTTC
>CAZHUR010000299.1:0-4012 GCA_964535395.1 uncultured Acidimicrobiales bacterium | reverse complement strand
CATCGTGCTTTTTGGCGGCACGGTGGCAACTATCTTCGGCATCGTTGGTGTCGTCTTCTTCGGCGGCGGTGCAGCACTGCTCTTCTTTCGGCCGCAAGGAATTCAGACGACCGGAGCGAGCAAGCCAAGAATCGCTCGAGAGCAAAACCGTAAGGTGACGCCATCGCCTATTGTGCGCAGCCTCAATGATTCCGACCGGGTTGCTGCCGTTGCCCACAGCGCAGCGTTCCAACGGTTCGGTGTGTTGGCCGAAGGAGTCGAGGAGACCGACTGGTTTCTGCAGGCATGTGCCGACGCTATCTCACCTGGGCGTCCGCTGACGCCAGACGATGTACTTAGCGTCTTCGATGAACTTTCATATTACGAACCAAACCTGGACCGATCCGAGGTCGCTCCCAACCTCTCCAGAATCGAGCTCGAGTTCGAGGGAGACCTCGACGATGTCATGCGGTCGTTAGACCTGTTGATCGAGCTGATTCAACCCGATGTCAAGGTCACAACCGAACTCGTGGCCGACCGGCTCCAGCTGGAAGTCGGCCGTGCGTCGGCGACCGTTGAGATGGGCTCAATCCTGAGCGACGGCTCTGTAAATGGCTACTACGTCGCCGCGTACGTTGCGCTCGCCGAACTCTACCGAAGGAACAAAACCGGGTTTCGTTTGGCCATCATGGCTTCGGACTTCTCGGGTTATGTGGTTCGCATCCCGGAGGGTTCGGTAGACGAGTTGAATGCCGAGCTCGGCCTCGGTAGTAGTGACTACAACCAGCTCGTCTGGCTTGACCTACCCGAAAATGATCTTGACGACATGAGCTCGGTCACCTTCGAGGAGTAAGGACCCCACAGAGACCTGTCTGTCCGCAGATCATTTCGTAACCGTGCCAGGCACGGTTACGAAACGGCGCTAGTTGTCGAACCGGTAGATCTCCGTGCCTATAGGACTCGTCGCCGTGACTATTCCCGCCTCGCAATCCGCGACGATTTCGCTGTCGGCACTCACGATGAACATCACTGCGGCGTCAGGGTCGATTACTCCATTGGCCGGCCCGGGGTCAGTGGTGAGTTCCGCTCGAAAGCGAAGAAGTCGGCCGTCACAGAGAACTTCGGAAGAAGTGATCTGGTAATCATCTCCACCAGTGAGTCGCACGGAGTCCTGGCCATCTTGTGAGATGTAGTTGATCTGCGGGAAACGGAAGGTCGGCCCAAAGAACCACTGCTCGCCCCACACGATGTTGTCGTCCCATACCGCCTGCACAGCCACATTGACTTCGAGGCGGTTCGGGTCGCGGGGATCGTTGGGATCGAACGGGTCGGACTGCCGCACGTCGACTCCGTCGTAGAGGTCGTCAGTACATGGAACATCGAAACGGACCGAGTTGCCATTGATGCGAACGATTGCCACCGTCGGCAAACGACTCAACGATCGAGGAGCGTTATCGAAGAGCGCATCATCTGCTGGGTCGTCAGTGAGAATCCAACGGGTATCTCGGTAGTTAATGCTCGCATCGCCAAACGGTTCGGTGGACACAACCGACGCTGAAAACTCGCCGCCTCCAGTATCGATCGCAAAGCACTGGAACTGTGGTGTTGTGTCACCGCTCCCGGTCGTGCATGGAAGGTCTACGCGCTCACCGCTTCGACGGATGATGACCACCGAGGGTTCACGATTCAGCCGGATGTCGAACGTGCTAGCAGAATCCACTGGGTCACCTGTGGCGATCCAGCGGGAGTCACGGAAATTGAGTGATGCTCTTCCAAAGGGCTCGCCGGCATCGACCCGAACGCTGTAGCCATCAGCCACTTCACTCACGGTGCACGTGGAATTCGAAATCGCTCCCGCAGTCGCCGCGCTCAGGGCCATAACCGACCCGAGCACCGAAACAATCAACCCGATAATCCCGAACCTTCGCCACATAACAAGACTCCCGCTGCTGAAGTGCACCTACATAGGTACACAGTAATATCGAAGCGGTCCCGATGACGAGAGCGGCCGCAATCTGCAGCGCACTGGTCTGGCACTAACCCAGCGATGCGCTAGGAGCTTGTGGCGAACTCCAACGGGCCATGGCCAAAGTGCACAGCGACGAGTTTGCAGTAGATAAGTACGATCGGCGTCTTGTGAGGGTCGATGCTCTTCGGAAACGCGATCTCGAAGTTCGTGTTGTGGTAGCCCAACATGGCGAGGTCTTCGATCGAATCGTCCAATTCTCCTGTCGGGTTCGCGGTCAACGCCGCGTACACGTCTGGCGCCCCGGCATGTATGTCCATGTCGTGCAGCTGGATGACATAGTTCATTTCGGTCTCGAAAAGCGTCGCCGTCCCCGTCGTGTCGGGTCCGTCAATCGTTGCCGTTGCTATCTGATCCACTTCTACTGTCTCCTCATTCGTCGAGCTATGTGGCGCAGGACCAGCCCGACAGTTCGTACCCTGCTGCGCAAGTCTGACCTCAATCGGCTCGGCTTTGCTAACCGGGTCCTAAGGCCGATGAAATGACGCGAGGTTCTCCATCTTTGTGGAACCGTTGTGGATCGCGTGACGTATAAGTCGTACAGGTACTGAACTCTCGGCACTTTGGCACGAACGGAGCACATGATGAAGATCGAATCGACGAGGCATCGCCGATGGAGCTTTTCTGTTGTCGCGGCGGGAGCCGCGCTCGTGCTGGCATTAACAGGTTGCGGTTCAGACGAGGAAGTCGAAAGTTCCACCACCACCTCCGGCGGCTCACAGTCCGAGCAATTGACCGAGGCGCCAGCGGAAACAGACTTTTTCACTATCACCATGGATGGCGAGCAACTCGACGGCTCGGGTCTTGTTTTCTTTGACGGCAGCGGGCTATCGCTGCGAGGGTGGTTCGGCACGGAGTCGGACCACCTTCAACTCGACCTCACCGCGAGCGGGTTCGGGGAGCAGACACCGGCGGGATTAGCACCACCGTTGAACCGGGTGATTGGGCTCGATGCGACCTTGAGTAGCTATGCACTCGTCGATGATTCGAGCAATCGGATGTCGATCAACGAACGTGGCCCTGGGCTCACCGTGTGGGGAGACTTCTCCCTTCAAGCGCTCGATGCCAGCTCGGGCGAGCAATTTACCATCTCGGGAATCTTCGACGTTGCGATCGGCGACGGCGAGTGGGACTGTGATTTCTCCGACGATCCGCCAGCATGCGGATTCTTATCTTAAGTAATCGACCGGGCCCTCTACGCCAAGCCCGCCGCTCCTACTCGACGACCTCGTCGACGACGTTCGACAACAGTCTTGATCGGTCATCGTCGGTCAGGGGGACGTGGTCGTGATGCTCGGCAAGATCGTCGACCTCACGAGTCTCGGCCAACACAACTTCACAGGCCTCACACGACGCCAAATGTTCTAGCGCTGCCAAGTGTTCAGCTTCAGGTAGCTCGCCTGCGAGAAACTCGTTGATTTGCAACGCCAAGGATGCACAGTCCATGCAGGCAAGCGTAGGTGTTGTGACCGTTCGCGTCCGCAACGCGTCATACGGGTTGCGAATGACACCGCCACGCTTCCCAGGGCATCGCAAGGGAGAGACTGACACAATGAGCGACAAAGAAATGACATGCGAGATACTTGCCGCGAACCTCACTGATTTCCTTGAGGGCCAACTCCGCGAAGCCGATGCAGTAGCAGCAATCGCGCATTTGGCAGCGTGCCAGTCTTGCGAGGGCGTGCTCGTAACAACCCGTCAGGTTGTGGCTCTTGCCCGGGAGCAGGGTCGAGTTCCCTTGGGCGACGATGACCGCTCTCGTCTGCTTGCAAGACTCATCGAAGGCGTGGGGTAGAAGAGCCTAAAGAACGTCGGCAGCGCTCAGGATCCTTCGAAGTTGGGCTCGACCTCGATGAACACGCATCTTAGCCGCCGAGACACCGACCTCGAGGACGTCGGCGACGTCACGCATCGGGAGCTGTTCTACGTCTCGGAGAACGACGGCCATCCGTTCATCTTCACCGAGCTGGTTTAGAGCCAGCGAGAGCTGCTCGGCTACAGCTGAAG
>CAZHUR010000298.1:1991-4029 GCA_964535395.1 uncultured Acidimicrobiales bacterium | reverse complement strand
ACGCAGCCCGAGTACCCCAGTGGGTCTGGGTAATGTCGGGCCGCACACAGATCGTATGGCTCGTCGTATTGTTGATCGGCAACGCGGCACTCCCAATCGGGATACCGGCTGCGATCTACTATCTCCTACGAGTGAGGCCAACCCTCGTCGCTATCGAGGCTGGCGATTTCTCAGAACTCGTCGTCGAATGAGTCTTCGTTGTCCGCTGCCTTAATAAGGGCATGCTCGACCAGGTGAAGCAGCGTCGCCTTCGTGGCGTCAAATGACCGCGCGTCGGTGCTTACGACCGGCACGTCATCAGGAAGGTCGAGACCCTCGCGGACCTCTTCGATCGAGTGATGAAGATCGCCGTGGAAGGCATTGATCGCTACGACAAACGGAACTTGAGCCTGCTCGAAATACTCGACTGCTCCAAAGGAATCTTCGAAGCGACGGGTGTCGAGAATGACCACAGCACCGATCGCACCTCGGGTGAGCTCGTCCCACATGAAGCGGAAGCGATCCTGACCTGGAGTACCAAAGAGGTACAACACCAGTTCGTCACCGAGGCCAATGCGGCCAAAGTCCATTGCGACGGTGGTCGAGGTCTTGGAGCTGGCATCGCCCTCGTTGTCGACCGAAGCACTCACGGTGGTGAGCGCGGCTTCGGTCGTCAAGGGATCGATCTCAGAGATAGACCCGACAAAGGTCGTCTTGCCAACGGCGTAGCCACCGGCGACAACGATCTTGACTGGAAGTGGGACCGATTCAGACGAAGTCTCATCGGATGTTTCGATATTAGAGTCGACGGAGACCATCTCGGACCCTTTCCAGTAGTGCGGTATCGGCTTTGACTGTCATTGCCTTGGTCTGTACATGGCCTTCGACGCTCAGGTCACCAACCAGCACGCGAATGGCGCCGATCGGAAGTCGAAGGTGAGCTGAAAGTTCAGCTACGGCTATGGGCTTTTCGGCGAGCTTCAAAATGTCGCGTCGCTCAAATGCGATGAGTTGCAGGTTTTCTCGACCGCGAGGCGTGGTGCGTACCAACGCCTCGAACGGGATATCGACGTCGACTCGAGTTCGTCCGCCGGTTACCGCATATGGCGGTACACGGAGACGAGGCCGGGCCTGGCCGTCGTTCTGCTCTTGGCTAGTGTCGTGAACGGTCATCGTGGCAACGCATTCACGAGTTTCGCTCGGAGCTCAGGAGTGAGCAGTCGTCCAGCCTTCTCGACTAGTACGGCCATCTCGTATCCAACGAAGCCAATATCACAGCTAGCGTCAGCTACAACACCAAGTGCTGAACCGTCGCTGACTCCGGTCACGAGAAGCAGAGCATTGTCCATCTCGACGATGACCTCGTTGACACGACCGCCGCCGAAGCGACCAGCAGCGCCATATGCGAGACCGATCAGACCTGAAGTAACCGCTGCGAATCGGTCACCTCCTGCACGATCGAGGCCATTCGACATTGCCATGAGGAGGCCATCTGAGGACACAACGATGGCCTCTACAACCCCGGGGGTTTGATCAACAAAGCTAGAAATCAACCAGCTGACATCTTCTACCTGAGTCATGATTCACCATCCGTTTCAGCAGGGCCACGGCCCCGCTCCAGACCCGATTTGTATCGGGACAACATTGACTTAACTTGATCCGGAGACCTCTGGGAAGGTGCAGTACGCACCGCTTCGAGGTCTGCCGCTGGGTTCGATCCGGCCGCGCTCCGGGTGCGCTTGGTGAGCTTCCCGGTGGTCGATCCAGTACTTGGTGGCGCTGTTGGAGCAGCGCCTTGTTCCTGCGTTGGCGCCCCGGCGGTAGCGGCTGCTCCCGCTGCCGCGGCTGTGGCGGCTGTAGCGGCGATCCCCGCAGCAACCGGAGCTTCTCCGGCACTTGTTGGGGCCTGAGCCTGAGGTGTTGGTTCTGGCTTCAGCTCAGCGGCCGATGGAGCGGTTGGCTCTGGGGCCGTCACCTGTGGAGGCGCAACCGGTGCTGCTGCTGGAGCGTCGTTCTTTGGCATTTCGAATGTCGAGTTGCCTGGTTCGAACACGACCGG
>CAZHUR010000298.1:0-1891 GCA_964535395.1 uncultured Acidimicrobiales bacterium | reverse complement strand
CTTTGGCATTTCGAATGTCGAGTTGCCTGGTTCGAACACGACCGGATCAGACGCCGCTGGAGCCTCTGGTTCAGCTGGAGCAGGTGCTGGAGTTGAAGGCGCTGGAGCAGGGGCTGATTCGGCCACTGGCGTAGGTGCCGGCATCTGGAATGGGCTTGGAGCCTTTGTCTGAGGTTCGTCGATGCCTACTGTTGGAAACGCCCCTGGCGCTGCGGCTGCTGGTGTTTCTGGTGCAGGCGCTACGTCAGCGGCTGATGCTACCGGTGCTGCTGGCTCTGGGGCCGTCGACGGGACAGGTGCAACCGGTGCTGGAGTTCCAGGAGCTGGGGCAGGTGCCGGAGCTGTCGGAGCGGTTGCGCTCGGTGTTGGAGCACCTGGTGCAGTGGCTGGCCCTGGCAGTCCCTGGCTCCAGGCGGCAACTACCGAGTTTGGAATGTTCACCGTGGTGACGACGCCACCATCTTCACCCTGCTTGAGACGAACCTTGATGGCGAGGGTGGCAGCGATTCGGCTGACGACCTGAAGGCCGATCGAGTGGGAGATAGTGAGAGTCGATGTCGGTGGCTTCTCAAGAAGCTCGTTCATAGACGCCATCTGATCGGCGGCCATTCCCGTGCCATGGTCGAGGATCGTGATGTCGTAATCGCCAGTGCGAGAATCGAGTGCACCGGTGACGTCGACAGCGGTACCCGGAGGTGAGTGCTGAGCCGAGTTCTCCATGAGCTCGGCGAGCAGGTGTGCCATGTTCTGGGCCTTTGGACCAGCAACGGACAGCTCGTCGAGAGCGATTGGAACGATACGGCGGTAGTCCTCGACCTCACCGATTGCGACACGGAGCACTTCTTGGAGTGGAACCGCTGGGCTGTGACGCTCTGGCGTCTTGGCATCAGCGAGAACCAGGAGGCTCTCGGCGTTACGATGCATTCGAGTTGCGAGGTGGTCAACTCGGTAGAGCAGTGCCAGTTTGTCGGAGTCCCGCTCTTCAGCCTCGAGTGTGTCGATGGCTTCGAGCTGGCGATCTACGAGTGCCTGGTTACGACGAGCCAGGTTGACGTAGGTATCTGAGATGCCCTTCTGGAGTTCGGCTACGCTTCCACCGATTCCTCCAGCGCTGTCACGTACAGCGTTGAGGCCACCCGCGACGCTTGCGAACGCTGGGTCCGGGAACGTCGCTGCGGTGCGGGTGTTGGTGATCTCCGAGATTGGAGCACCGGTTGAAATTGCGTGCCCCAGACGAGGGAGGTCTTCGTTTGCGACTGCGTAGGCCTCATCTCGCAGAGCATCGAGCGACGAGTTGAGTGCGCTTGAGGCTTGTTTCCACAAGAAGAAGGAGCCGATCCCACCAATCAGAAGTAGAACGAATCCAATGACGGCGTTTCCGATACCTACGGCGGCGAGGATGACGAACAAGAGGAACGCAATGAACGGAATCGCACCGATCATCATCATCTTGTTTCCTACTGCAGCAGGTTGTGCTTGTTTTGCTGATCCAGCTGAAGTGGCGGGCTCTTCGAGTCCGTCCGTGGCCTTCTCTTCGCTGGGTTCTTTGTTGAACATATTTCCCTCGACATACTTGGTACGTTGCTCCCGATCTATCGGAATCTGGGCACCACAATTGAGGGAAACTCGGTGAACTTTGTCCGCTGACTAGAGAATGAGCGGTAGGGAACGCCTAACGGAGGGGCATATCGGCCGGTGTGACCGGTATGGGCAGATCGGTGTGACCCATCAAAGCCGCGTCCACGGCGGCTGCGCAGGCACGGCCTTCGGCGATTGCCCACACGATAAGGGACTGGCCTCGACCCATGTCGCCACACACGAAGACGTCGGCCACGTTGGTCGCATAGCCGAGGTCTCGATCGACGTTTCCGCGAGCGGTCATATCGACGCC
>CAZHUR010000297.1:0-4040 GCA_964535395.1 uncultured Acidimicrobiales bacterium | reverse complement strand
CTCCTCCACTATTCGATCGGGGGCAACATCGACGTCGGAGGTTGCGAGCCAGAAACTGCTGTCGTGGGTGATTGGTCGGAGCGACCAATTGCGGAGACCGCCATCTGCGGTGAGTGTTTGTACCACGCCGCCGCTGTGGACCATCTTTGATCCTGTCTCAACCTCGGAGTGTTTATTGGAGGCAACGACCGTGCCATCTGAGTCCACCACTGCAGCGGGAAGTGCAAGTGCATGAATGATGTCATCCCACCCTTGAGGGCGTTTCTGTGACCCGGGCACCCCGTCGGGACGACTTTCCATAGTGTCCATTCGGCCGCGCGGTGACCGTTCTTAATCCATCAACTGATTTTCGTGTCTACCGGGCATAAAGACGGACGATTTCCTCTACCTCGACCCATTCGAGTTTTGTATTTCGAGTATCCTTTGATACGTGGTCGCCATTGATTCCCCGTCGTTCGTAGACGGACTCGGGCAACCTTCGATTCGACCGTACGCAGGTACGGATCACCAGTGGGCCCAACAGCTTCTGGAGCGAACCGGAGGACGCTTTCGAGTCCGCCGTGGACACGTCATCGATACAGCTGTTCTGCCGGGCCTCGTTGGCTCGCGCTCCGGTGTTGATTCCACGCTCGTCACCTTCCTGCGACACCGGTCCAATCTCGAGATCGCAGTCGTTGCGAGCGACCCATTCGACGACGAGCTGGCGGCGATGGTCATACGAGCCGCGCTCGAATACCGCGCGCCAGATTGCCGTCGTGCATTTGCGATCTGCTCGAACGCCCATTTCGACGTTCAGCGAGCGCTTCAACATGCGGGCTTTCAGATGTGCACGACCCGTCCGGGCCAGATCGAGGCGGTCGCCCGACGATCCCCCCAACCAGTCGCAACGAGCTTTGATGGTCTCGAGGTGCGCGACGAGGTCGAGTTCGACCTGCTCTTGATCTAGACCGTGTTCTTCACCCCCCGTTGGTTTGCCTCGCATCTCTTTGCAGCGTCGCTCGTCGTCGCGTTCGTAATCGCTGGGCTGTGGCAAGTGAATCGACTTGGCGAACGTCTCGACCAGAACGCACTCGTCGAGTCTCGGTTGGGGGAAGTCGTCACGTTGGCGAGCGTCACCGACGACCCGGTCGAAAGCCTAGAGTTTCGTCGCGTGCAGGTCGCCGGTTCGTTCGTGGCCGACTCCCAGATCCTGATAGCGAACCGAAGTCGCGAAGGTACGCCTGGGTTTTGGATGTGGACTACGTTCCGCACCGACGTGGGCGACATCCTCGTCAATCGTGGCTTCGTGAGTCGCGACATCATCTTGGGAACCGCGCAGTTGGTGCCGAGCGAGACGATCGAACCGTCACGCGGACAGATCATCATCGAGGGGTTGCTTCGCGAGGGCTTTGACCAGGCGAACTTGAGCGAGTTGGGAGATCAACTTAGTCGCCCCGATGCAGCCACCGCCGCTGAAGTGCTTGGACTGCGCACGGCTCTCGACCCGAGCATCTACTTGCAGCTGCAGGTTCAAGAACCGCCGTTGTCACAAGAGTGGCCACAAGTCCTCCCGTTGCCAGACCTCGGCGAAGGGCCTCATCGCAGCTATGCGTTTCAATGGTTTACGTTCGCGACGATCGGGACTATCGGATACGGCCTGCTGCTCCGGCGCATCAAGCGCGGCGATCAAACCCGCGGCGACGTTCCCGTATAGCACCGGCGACCTTCGACGACAATCGCTGGCGCTACACCCACGACAGTGCCCACCCACCACGTTTCCGCATGCGTCATCGGGTAGCCTCTCAAAGGACGAAGGAGAGTTCTATGGCACGGTTTGGACAAGTTCTAACAGCGATGATCACGCCGTTCACCGCTGATGATGCACTAGATGTCGACGGAGCTCAGACCCTGGCCAAGTGGCTGGTCGAGAGCGGCAACCAGGGCCTCGTCGTCGCCGGAACCACCGGTGAGAGCCCAACGCTGACCCACGACGAGAACATCGAGGTCGTCGCCGCAGTTGTAGACGCTGTCGATGTGCCCGTGATTGCCGGCACTGGAAGCAACGACACGCGCGCTGCTGTAGAACTCACCGAACGAGCAACCGAGGTTGGCGCTGATGGCATTCTCGTGGTCGCGCCGTATTACAACCGTCCCTCTCAGGCCGGACTGCTCGCACACTTCGAGGCCGTTGCGGCATCGACCGACCTGCCCGTCATGCTCTACGACATCCCCGGTCGCACCGGGCGCAAGATGTCGACGGACACGATTCTGCGCCTCGCCCAGATCCCAAACGTCGTAGCCCTTAAAGACGCTGCTGGTGACCCTGCCGAAACGTCGAAGCTCATCTCCGAGGTCGATTCTGATTTCGAGGTGTACTCAGGCGATGACGTTCTCACGCTGGCTCTGCTCGCGGTCGGCGCTGTGGGTGTCGTCGGCGTGGCCTCACATTGGGCAGCCCCCGAGATGCGAGCCATGATCTCGGCATTCTTCGATGGTGATGTCAAAGAAGCAACCCGCATCAACCAGACGCTTCTCGCGTCGTGGGATATCGAGACCGGCGACGCCCGTCCAAACCCAATCCCGAGCAAGGTCATGACCCGTCTGCTCGGACTTCCGGGCGGACGATGTCGACTGCCGATGGGCCCGGAGCCAGTAGAGCTCGAGGAACAGTGCCGAAAGGTGCTGTCCAACCTCGGACGCGCGGGCTTCTAGATGGCAGAACCAGTTCGCATTACCTTCCTGGGTGGGCTGGGAAATATTGGTCGCAACTGTGCCGTGCTCGAAACCGATGGCCGGATGGTCATTCTCGACTGTGGACAAATGTTCGCTGATGAGACCCAACCCGGTGTCGACTCGATCACGCCTGACTTCACCTTCCTTGCAGAGAACGCCGACCGTATCGAGGGCTGTATCGTCACCCACGCTCACGAGGACCACATCGGCGCCGTCACGTATTTGCTTCAGGCAGTGCCGAGCCTCGAACTCGACTTCTACGGGTCGCCGTTCACGCTCGGTCTGGTCCGCCACAAACTTCAAGAGCGAAACTTGCAGGGTCGGGCAAATCTGATCGTCGTCGAAGACAACGAGACCCGCCAGGTCGGACCGTTCGAGTGTGAGTTCCTGCCCGTCACCCACTCGACACCATCGGGGCTGATCACAGCGTTTAAGACACCCCAGGGCGTGATCTTGCATTCGAGCGATTTCAAGCTCGACCACACCCCCGTCGACGGCCGCGTCACCGATCTACCTCGAATTGGACAGCTCTCTCAAGACCCCGGTATCCGTCTGTTGCTCGCTGACTCGACCAATGCCAACTCGCCCGGTCAGTCGACGTCGGAGACGACGATCGGCCCTGTGCTGCGGTCTCTGTTTCACGAGCACCGAAACCAGCGCATCATCGTTGGTGCGTTCGCTAGTCACATTCATCGCATCAAACAGATTGCCGATGCAGCTCTTGAATATGACCGAACGATCGTCACCTTGGGTCGCTCGATGAAGCGAAACGTAGCTCTTGCTCGTGATCTTGGCCTGCTAAAGATTCCAGACGCGAAGATCCTCGATATTGCCGACGCGGAGGACCTCGAGCCGACCGAGACGTGCATCATTTCGACCGGCAGCCAGGGTGAGTTCCGTTCAGCGCTCACACTGATGGCTCAGAACGACAGTCGTTGGATCACGGTCGGCCCTCAAGACACCGTGATCTTCAGCTCACATCCAATTCCGGGTAACGAAGCTGCGGTTGGACGTGTTCGGTCGGGTCTTGCTCGACAGGGAGCCACGATCGTCCACTCCGGACAGATCAACATCCACACCACAGGCCACGGCACTCAACAAGAGCTGCTTGCCCTCCATGCGGTGGCAAACCCCGAACTGTTCGTTCCCGTGCACGGCGAATACGAACATCTCGTAGGCCATGCCAACCTCGCCATCAAGCGCGGAATGTCGCCCGATAACGTGCTGATCGCGACCGATGGCGGTCAACTGCTGCTCACAGACGCCGGCCTCCACAAAGACGGCCAAGTTCCGGGCGGCTACGTCTACATGGCTGGTAACGCTTAAGG